>DDIP01000364.1 GCA_002338605.1 Proteobacteria bacterium UBA1847
CTCGCCGTCGGCTCACCCGGCGCCGATCGAATAACGACTGCATTGCAGCAATTCCTGATTAATTACCTGCAGTTCGACATGTCGCTGCACGATGCAATAGCACATCCACGCGTACATGTTGATACCAGTGGCAAAGCGGTAAGACTCATGGCCGAGGCCGGCAATGATCTTCCCGACGTCGGCCTGCCACTCAAGCTGTTCCCGAAAACGGTGATGTATTTTGGCGGGGTCGGCGCGGCGGTTTTCAAACAGGGCGAAGGACTGGCGTCGGCTGCGGATCCGCGACGTGAGGGAGGCACATGCATTTACGAAGACTAGCGATCGCCGCAGTCGTCGCGCTGTTTTTCACCGCGGCTGATGCCCAGCAGACTGTCACGCGCGGTACCGATCTGTCAGTTGATGCCGCCAGCGACGGTCGCTATGCGATCGACCTTTCCGGCGAACTCTGGGTTGTACCGGGCGGGGGCGGCGACGCCCGTCAACTCACCCGGAACGTACGATCGGTGCAAAGTCCGCGATGGTCACCGGATCGCCAACACATCGTTTACCAGGCAACGACGGACAATCGCCAGGGCCTGTGGATTTACGACCTCAAAAGCAGCACTACGCGGACGATCAGCAGCACCTCCAGTTTCGACAGTCACCCAACCTGGCACCCCTCGGGCCAGAGAATTACGTATGCGTCGGACGTGGACGGCAGTGGACTCGACTTGTGGGAGGTTGATGTCCCCACCGGCGTCCGCTGGCGGATCACCCGCCTGCCAGGAAACGAGACCGCACCGGCATGGTCGGCGAATGGCCGGGACCTTGCATATGTCCACCATGACGGCGAACGGTGGTCGCTGATTTTGCGCCGCTTTGCGGAAGCGGATGAAGTGCTGCTGACGTCGCATGACAAACTTGCCGCACCGTCCTTTCGGCCTGACGGAAGCCTGATCGTGTTTTTCCGGCACGGCGCCGCTGGCGTGACACTCGATATGGCGATCCTGTCCCAGCCGCGTTTGATTCGCGAATACGCGGCCAACGAGCAGTTCAAAGCTGCGCCGGTAAGCTGGCTGGACCGGCAACGTATGGTCTACTCCGCGAACGGGCAGATCCGGCAACGCGATTTCGACGACTGGCGATCACGCGCCGTGCCGTTCCTTGCATCGATCCAGCCTGAGGTCGAAACGCCGGTCGTTCGTGTGCGACCAAGGTTTCCGTGGCCGGACGAACCCACGGGGAGCATTGTGATTCGCGCGTCGCGCCTGTTCGATGGCGTCCGAAGCGGCTACCGGCACGACCTGGACCTGCTGATCGGCGGCGGGCGAATCGTCGCTATCGAACCCCGCAGCGAGCGACACGGAGCGATCCTGATCGATCTGGGCGACCTGACCATTATTCCCGGACTGATCGACGCAGATGCGAGGCTTCCCGGGCAGTTGTCCCCCGGTCACGGACCGGACCTCCTGGCGACGGGCATTACGACGATCGTGGCGAACCATCCGGAGCTGGATCGACTTGACGAGCTTTGGGCTGGCAAAGACATGCCGGGTCCGCGAATGCTGGCGTCAGCACAATGGTAGCTTGGTAACCGCTCGCGGCCTGAGCTTGACCCGACCTCCGCTGTCGTTACCAGCCGCTCAACCGGACTGTCGACAGGCCAGGCACTCGCGACCCAGTTCAATGCCATGGAATTGGCCGGCCTGACGCCGGAACAGACGCTGCGCGCGGTTGGCGTCAATGCGGTGGCGGCCATGCGTGCCGATCCCTACATTGGCCGGATCGCCGTCGGTTCCGCCGCGGACCTGGTTTTTGTCGACGGTGACCCCTTGAGTGATACCCGTGCTGCGCTAAATGTGGTCGCTGTGGTCCGAAACGGCCGTTTCTACAGCGTTTCCGGTTTGTTTGATCGAGCGAAGCGTGCAGAGAGTGTCGAGTAATTTGACAAAAAGTGCCGATTTTCGCGGGTTTCGTGACCACTCATGCAAATTCGACATAATCCAGAAACTACCCACTGGTCGGAATGTCAGGGCGCACGGCGCCCGATTTCATATTTCGCAGGTATATCATGGCTTTAATCCGTGAAATTGCGAGAACGCTTGATGTGAGCCAGGTTGAAAGTGTCGAATTTATTTACAAACCAAGGCGAATCTATTCACACCACGGGTTTGAGCATTTGCTAAATCATTGATATCGCGACGCCGAAATACGCGTTGGCACAGCTCTTGCTTTTAATACTCTGCCCAAGCGAAGCGTAGCTGCTGTTGATAACGAAACGGTAAGAACAGGATTTAGACGCCAGAAGAAAAATAACTATAAAAATAAGAAGATCCGAATCCAATAACAATAAGAAACTCTTAAAGTTACCGGTTATCGAATTTGCAGTTACCTCTTTTGAAAAAAAGAGAAATTGAAGCCCCACCGCTCACGCCGTGGGGTTTTTTCTTGCCCGTGCTTTCTGCAGGGCACGTTGCACCCCTTCGGGCACGTTGCACCCCTTCGGGCACTTTGCCCTTTTTCGCCGGTCGGAATAGGATCGGATCACAACAGGGGAGAAACCATGAACCGGACCCATACCGTCAGCCTGCTGACATTCTCTTTCGTACTGGCAATGCTCGCCGGCTGCGGCGACAACAGCTCTTCATCCACCACAGCAGAACCTGAGGCCACAGTGACCGAGGCTGCAGTTTCAGTCTATGCGGCGGCGCTTGAAAACCCGCTCAGGCCGGAGGCAGACAAGTCCCGCGACGCGACCAGAAAGCCTGCCGAGGTACTCGAATTCATCGGCATCGCGCCGGGCATGGCAGTACTCGACATGTTCACTGGCGGTGGCTGGTACTCGGAAGTGATCGCCCATGTCGTGGGCCCCGACGGCCAGGTCTATGCTCATTCCAACGAGGCGTATAAGAACTTCGTCGGGGATGCACTCGAAGAACGTTTTGCGAGCGGACGCGTGCCGCAGGTCAGCATTCTGATGGCGGAGAACAACACCTTGTCGCTTGACGAAAACTCACTCGATGCCGTCATGATGGGATTGTCGTTTCACGACATGTACCACGAAGACGTTGAGAACGGCTGGCCACTGCTCGACGGCGTCGCGTTTCTCGCGGAACTGAAGAAAGGACTGAAGCCCGGCGGCATCGTCGGAATCATCGATCATCGAGCTCTGGCCGGAGCGCCACCGGAAACCGGTGACAGCCTGCACCGCATCGATCCCGAACTGGTCATCGCGAATATGGAAGCCGCCGGCTTTGTTTTTGAAGCGGAAAGTGATCTGCTGGCCAATCCGGACGACGACCTGACAAAATCCGTTTTTGAACCGGAAATTCGTGGCAAGACAGATCGATTCATCCTGCGATTTCGCAATCCAGGCTAATGCGCAACACGCTCGGTATCGTATGCACACTGATGCTCGCCGCCTGTGCCGAGCGCGAGCCTGACTTCAGAGAGGCCGATATCGCCGAGCTGCACGATCAGCTGCAACGCGGCGCACTCCGCTCCGAGCAACTGGTCGAGTGGTACCTTGAGCGCATCGAATCCATCGACCGGGCCGGACCGTCACTCAATGCCATCATCGAGATCAATCCCGATGCTTTGAGTATTGCGCGTGCGCTCGACGACGAATGGCAATCGTCGGGTCCACGCGGTCCGATGCACGGTATTCCCGTACTGCTGAAGGCAAATATCGACACGGCCGACTCGATGTCGACGACTGCCGGTTCCCTGGCGTTGACCGGGCACGTGCCACCCGCGGATGCATTTGTCGTCAAACGACTGCGCGATGCGGGCGCCGTGATTCTGGGCAAGACCAACTTGAGTGAATGGGCCAACTTTCGTTCTACCCGATCGTCGAGTGGCTGGAGCAGCGCTGGCGGCCAGACACTGAACCCCTACGACACGCGCCGAACGCCGTGCGGGTCGTCAAGTGGATCTGCAGTGGCAGTTGCTGCAAATCTCGCCACGGTTTCTGTCGGCACAGAAACCAATGGTTCGATCGTCTGCCCGGCGAGCATCAACGGCATCGTTGGTATCAAGCCAACGCTCGGCCTGATCAGTCGCTCGGGGATCATTCCTATCGCGCACAGCCAGGACACTGCGGGTCCGATGGGCCGCACCGTACGCGATGCCGCAATCCTGCTGACAGCGATGACCGGAATCGATCCCGACGATCCTGCAACACTGAACGCGGAAGTACGCCATGACTACTCCGCGAATCTCACAGCGGATGCAATGAACGGAAAACGCGTTGGCGTTGTCCGCGGATGGTATGGGGAAGGTCGTCACCCCGACGTCGACGCAAGTTTCGAAGCCAGCATTGAAACGATTCGGGATGCCGGTGCCATCATTGCTGACGACATCTCACTGGATGGCGACGGTCTGCGCGCGGCCGAGAACGAAGTGCTGTTGTACGAATTTCGAAGCGACTTGGATCGTTACCTCGAATCGTCCGGTGCTCCGCTCAAAAGTCTCAGCGCCCTTATCGCCTTTAACCGCGCAAATGCCGATACCGTCATGCCCTTTTTTGGTCAGGAAGTCTTTGTGCAAGCACAAGATAAGGGTGCGCTGACCGACCCGGCGTACCTGGATGCACTTGAAACCAGCAAACGCATTGCGCGGACTGCCATCGACAATGCCATTGTCGAGCATGAACTCGACGTATTGATTGTGCCGACGAATGGCCCGGCCTGGATGATTGACCACGTGAATGGGGACAATTTCAGCATTGGCAGCTCATCCTGGGCGGCGATCTCGGGCTATCCAAGCATCACGGTACCGGCAGGATTCGCCGACGGCCTGCCCCTCGGCCTCACTTTCATCTCGAGTCCGTGGAATGAGAAACAGCTCATAGAGATCGCCCATGCGTTCGAGCAAGCTACACGGGTCCGCAAGCCACCCGAACTCTGAGCGCATGTTCAAAGCCGTCCGCATCTCCCTATTGCTGTTCGTTCTGTTATTTGTCGTGCTGAGCACGGTACTGACGCAGTCCAGGAGCACGGACTGGAACAACAGCCTGTGGATCAAGATCTATCCAATCAATGGCGATGGCAGCGCCGAGGCCGCGAAGTACATCGCCGACCTGACAAGCCGCGACTTCGCCGGCATCGAATCGTTTATAGAACGCGAAACAGAGCGCTATTCGCGCAGCGTGGTACAACCTGTTCGGATCGAACTGGGCGAAGAAATCAACGGGCAGCCGCCGGAACTCGGCAAGTCTCCGACATTCTTCTCGGTCATGATGTGGTCACTGAAAATGCGCTGGTGGGCGAATGGCGTCACTGACGATCAGGACCGCATCGATCCGGACGTGCGAATTTTTGTTCGCTACCACAAGCCCGACTTCGCCGTAGTGCTTGAAAACTCGGTCGGTTTGCAAAAGGGAATGGTCGGTATCGTTAACGGCTACGCGAGTCGCCAGTATCGCGGCGCCAACAACGTCATTATCGCACACGAGTTTCTGCATACGCTCGGTGCGTCTGACAAGTACAACGCGGCGGACGGGCAACCGATCGGCCCCAACGGACTTGCAGAGCCGGATCGTTCTCCGCTCTATCCGCAGCGTTTCGCTGAGATAATGGGCGGTCGAATCGCGCTGGCTGAAAATGACGCCGTCATCCCGAAAAGCCTGAAATTTGCGGTCATTGGTCCCGTTACCGCAAGCGAAATCAACCTCATCGATTGAGCCTGGCCTACCTGACGTAACCGCTCAACCTGTCCAGAAACTTTTCGTGCAATGATGGGTTCGCAGCGAGGACGGAACGAATGTCAAGATCCGGCGGGTCACCGTTTAAGTCTGTAAACACACCGCCGGCTTCTGTGACGATTATCGACAGCGCGGCGACATCGAGAATATTCACATCAGACTCAATCACCGCTTCGATCTTGCCGCCCGCCAGCAAGTGGTAGTGGTAGAAATCACCGTAGCCGCGAATTCGATCCGCATGGGCTACGATATCGCCAAATACCGCCCAGCCATCGCTTGCCGCCAATGACTTCAGATTGCCCGTCGATATCGCGGCACGATCCGGATCGTAGATTTCGCTAATCGCGAGCCGCTGCCCATTCAACCAGGCTCCTCTACCCTGCTCCGCCCAGGCCAGTTCGTCCATCATCGTGCCACTGGAAACACCGAGAATTATTTCACCCTTGTGCATCAACGCGATCTGCGTGGAGAAAAACGGGTACTGGCGCACGAATCCTTTGGTGCCATCGATAGGATCGACCAACCAGAGATACTCAGCATCGGACTGAGTCTGTCCGGTTTCCTCGCCGTAAAAGCCGTGCTTCGGAAATGCGCTCAGTATGATTTCCCGAATCATTTGTTCGCATTCGACATCTGCCTGGGTGACCGGCGTTCGATCGGCCTTGGTCGTAACCGTGAAGTTGCCGGTGTAATATCGCCGACTGATGTTCGCCGCCTTGTCCGCGGCCGCCAACGCAACCTTGAGAAAATCCGATGCGCTTTCTGCGTTAAAGCTTTCCACGTTGCTCCGACATTCCTGCGTGTAATGAATACCGCGCAACTATGGCTGCTGCCGGGGCCAGAAACAAGGTGGTGCCCGAGCTCATCGTTTTCTTGACAGTCTATTGGCGCCTACCTATCGTGGTCCGATGGGAAATCGATTAAGCAAGATTTACACACGCACCGGCGATGACGGCACGACCGGACTCGGTGACGGCAGCCGAGTTGCGAAAGATTCAGTCCGGGTCGAAGCCTATGGCACCGTGGACGAAGCAAATTCGGCAATCGGCATGATTCTCGCCCAGGACTCGGTGCCGGAGCGGGTACGGAAATGCCTTACCGAGGTCCAGCACGACATGTTCGAACTTGGCGGCGAGTTGTGCATCCCGGGCCACAGTGCAATAAAGCAGGACTTCATCGACCGACTGGAGTCCGACCTCGACGGTTTCAACGCCGACCTGCCGCGGTTGAAAGAATTCATTTTGCCAGGGGGTGGCCAGGCCGCTGCCGCTTGCCATCTCGCGCGCACCATCGTACGTCGCGCCGAGCGTCGCGTCGGCACACTGGCTTCCAGCGAAGACGTGCGCAACGAATGCGGCAAATACCTGAACAGGCTTTCGGATCTGCTGTTCGTTATTGCTCGGGTTCTCGCTCGTGCGGAATCCGGACAGGAAGTACTCTGGGACCGGGAACGATAAAGCCAGCAAGAAAAGGGAGAGCGTCATGAAGTTAGGTGCATTTTCGGTCAGCCTGAGCGTTGCTGACATTGAGAAATCAAAGACGTTTTATGAGGCTCTTGGATTTTCGGCGATCGGTGGTGAGGCGGATCAGGGCTGGCTCATCATGCGCAATGGGTCAACGACCATCGGCCTGTTCCAGGGCATGTTCGACAGGAACATGCTGACATTCAATCCTGGCTGGGACGCGCAATGTGCGACGCTCGATTCTTACGACGATGTGCGCACGATTCAACGCGAGCTGCTGACCCGCGGTATTGAGCTGGCCGACACCGTCGATGAAAAAACGGAAGGCCCGGGCAGCATTACGGTAGTCGATCCCGATGGCAACCCGATTCTTATCGATCAGCACGTCTGATATCGCCAGACGGCACGTTTTCCTCGTCATCGTCGCCGCCCTGCTCGCCGCGTGCGGCGCGGCAGGTAAACCGCACGCCAGCATCTACGCTTTTGAGTCGACCGACACGCTGATTCCGTCGCGAGGTATTTCGATTCCGGTTACGTTCGTATCGCCCGTCGCAACAGGTGACGAGGCTTTTCCCCTGGTCGTAATGGCGCATGGGCACGGTGGCACGCGACATGAGAGTGGCGGTTACAAGGACGTCGCGGCGCGACTTGCAGAAATCGGCATCGCTTCGATTCGCATGGATTTTCCAGGATGCGGCGACAGCCGCGAGTCGTTTATCGAGAACAACGTCAGTAACATGCTGGCCGACATCCTGGCATCTCGAGATTTTGCGATCAACCAACCGGGCATCGACAGGAATCGCGTGGGCCTGTTCGGATTCAGCATGGGTGGTCGCCTCGTGCTCCTTCTCGGCGATCGGAATAAAGAGTTCAAGGCGATTGCAACGTGGGCGCCGGCAGCATCGAACGGGTCCGGGAGCATGATTTCGTTTCTTGGTGGTGAAACCGAGTACACAAGATTCCGCCAGCGCGCGGCCGAAGGCGGTTTCGTTTCGTTTACGACCCAGTGGGGCCAGGAACAGCAACTTGGGCTCAAATGGTTTGAAGATCTGGAGAACAGCAACCCACTGGACGTGACGAGCAGGTTTGAAGGATCACTCCTGGTGCTTTACGGCGACCAGGATACCGTGGTGTTACCTGCGGTGTCCGAGGCTGTCATCGCAATGGCGGTGAATACCCGTGACGTCGTGAGGCACGTCATTGCAGGGGCCGGTCATGGACTGGGCATCTACAGCGGAGAGGCCGGGAAAGCAGAAAACGCGATATCGGAAACAGTCAGATTCTTGAGTGACAGGCTTTAACAAGTTTCGCTTTTTGCTATTAGTATCCGAGCGCCAGACGTACAACGCATACCGATTGCGCCCGCTGCCGGCGAGCCCCCGTCGAAGAACCACTGCTGGCTGTCGCCGGCTAGCTACTACGGTCTGCCCAGCGGGCTGAGCGGGGCGATTCGTCGTGATATCCCGAATTTCATCGAGGCCAAGGACACGCCCATAGATACGAACGTCATCGACGAACCAGTGTGGGTAATGACATCTTGTCATTCAATCGCGTCAGCAACACCAATACTGTCACTCCATGACGAAATCGAAGCTGAAGTCTTTGCACACGCTATTAACTAATGGGATGTGGTCGGCTGTCTCAATTCCGAATCTTTGAGAAGGAGCTTGAGAACGATAGACCCCGGACAGATCGTAAGCTTGAATATATAAGTCCACTCCCCGCTTGCTATCCTCGTACAGGTCGGCCAGCCGCGACCAGTCTGCGTAAGAACGGAATTCCAATCGATACTCACCGTGCGCTCCTGATGTCGTGGAAACAAGCGGTTTAGGTCGCGCGGCGTCGAACGTTCCATCTGCGAAAATTCCAACGCTCATGCCCGGCAATACGGGACCAACCCAATGCGAAATCGATCCCGAAATCGTACATTCTAGCAACCGCAACTGTTGATCCCACTCAACACGTTGACCAGGTTCTATTTTGAAGCGACGACTGTTGCCGCTGTCAAATCTCGCTTCTCCTCCGGCCCAAACGGCGATTCCGTAAGGGAAGTTGGCTTCTTTAACAAATCGCAATGCGACAGGTACCGATGCGACAACCGCGGCTGTGAACTGGCCACTTTCGTCGGTGAGAACCTCGACCAGAGGAGCGCCTGGGACTTGATTTACGATCGCGTATATCTGAACTCTGGTGCCTGCGACTCCCTGACCCATCGCGTCGGTCACTTTGCCTTGGAAAACGGCTTGCGATTCAGGGTTTGCAATCTGCTTACCCGGGTCGTTCCAGTTGGACGAATCACCGGTCTGGCCATCTGGCACCACCAGCGTGCCACCGAGCGGTGGCTGCGTGCTAATCACTTCTTCAGGCACGTCAATGCCTGTCCCGGGGCCGCCAGCCACTGGTAATTTCGGTGTACCGCCCCTCAGTGCTGAAGGGTTTGTCTGGTACTGATCGCCGGGCAGTCGGGTCGGCTCGGATTGTCCGCCTGTGTGGGCAAGGGTGTTCCTGGATATGCCCCGAATTTCATCGAGACCAAGGACACGCCCGTAGACACGAACGTCATCTATGAACAGGTCTTCGGCCGTGAATCGAAAACTATCGCTACGCGTGCCAACCCAGAACGAGTCCTCCGCGTCATACGGGTTTTCGGCAAGCGTCCCGTCCACTGCACGATTTCGCCAATAGAGCTTGTACTCCTGCACCTCGTAGTCGAATGTCGCAGCCACGAACAACCAGGAATCGTCATCTCGTACCGCATTTTTTTGCGTCAGGCCGTTTCCGCTTCCGTACAGCGTTAGCGACGAGCCTTGAACAACAATAGCCGGAATGCCGCCGCGCGCACCGGTCGAGAGGATCGTCTGCGGAGTATCTGTCGTAACGGAAGGTAACTTGAACCAGGCGGTGATCGTGAACTGGGGACAGGCCTCATGGTGCAGATCAAGAAATGATCGCATCGCTGTATCGCCCGTTATATGCAGTGCCTGACCGTATTTGCCGTCGCGAAATTCAGGCTCCGCTGCGCGTCCATCTGCGATCATCAGGCCGTCGTAACCGCTACCCGATGCGTCCACCAATGAACCGTCAAAAGGATAGTGGGCATCGCAACGAGAGGCCGCCACATCGTCACACAGCAGAACTGCGAGAATGAAGCAGGTAAATAAGTTCGATTTGATGGTCATAGGCATTCCCAATCGTGGTACACGCTTATCGGTGTGTGTGACGACAACTTGTCAATCAACCGCGTCAGCGACATGGCCGATTTCTTCCTTGTTCATCGCACGTCCGTATATCTGCACTTCATCAAGATAGTTATCTTTGGCCGGCATCGTTTTGATGCCCTCGCCGAAACTTGCAACCGCTGGCTTTGCTTTCCGGCCGAACGCGGTACCCTCGTAACCGTTTCCACCGGAGTCAGCAAGGTTGCCTTCGAATTTACGGGTCGCTAACTGGCTGATAATAAACAAAAAGACTGTTTGGCCGTTGTGCCTGTTCACACTACGGTTTTCCTGTCGCAACCTGGGCGTTGGTCGCAAATCGAAAAAACCCGCTCGCGCAGACACGCTCTGGAATATTAAGCGTGTTTCCGGGCTCTAATCCGCCAGCCCTTGTCAGCGTCAGTCTGCCCCCGTACCGTTCAACCATCAGAATAAGAATGTTCCGGGCCAATGGAATGGACAAAAGCCAGCAACGCCAGCACGTGCAACAATTGCTTGTCGCGATCGATCGTGGCGAGGATGGCGCGCTCGCACAACTCGTCGAGCTGGTGTATCCGGACCTGAAAAAGCTCGCGCATTTTCAGCTGGCACATGAGCGTCCCGGGCACACCTTGAATACGACAGCGATCGTGCACGAGGCCTTTGTTCGCTTGTCGGGCACGGACGGTGCTTACAAAGATCGCGCGCACTTTCTCCGTGCTGCGGCAACCGTTACCCGTCATGTCCTGATCGACTATGCACGCAAGCGAAACGCCGAAAAACGCGGCGCTGGTGTTGAAGCTATGACGCTGAACGACGATCGTTACGAAAAAGCCGACGACATGCTGGCAGTTCTGGCGCTGGACGCCGCTATTAAAGATATGGCGAAAGTCGATCCAACTCTCGAGCAAGTCATCGAGTGTCGTTATTTTGCAGGACTAACGGTGCGGGAAACGGCGGAAGCACTGAACATGTCCGTCCGTTCGGTTGAACGGGCATGGCAAAAGGGCAGAGCGTATCTGACGACGGCGATGGAGACCGCACCCGTTGACTGACATGGACCCCAAGCTGGTGGACGAAATTTTTTCTGCCGCCCTTGATCTCGACGAGACGAAGCGGCTTCCCTATGTCAACAAGCGTTGCGGCGATGACATTGCGCTGAAGCAACGCGTTCTCGAACTCATCGATGCGGCCAGCCCGGACGAAGACCGTTTCGACAGTCAGTTCAGCGGCATTCGAGATCGCCTGCTCGGTGACGTATTTTTGGACGACGGCGATGCCATGCCTGACGAGGAAGACCTGTCTGGCCGCAGCATTGGCTACTGGCGCATCGAGCAACGGCTGGCACGAGGCGGGCTTGCAACCGTGTACGAAGCTCGTCGCAACGACGGTGAATTCGAGCAGCGCGTTGCGTTCAAGGTGTTGCGGCGCGGCCTCGATACCGACGACCTGGTGGCCCGCTTCCGGGCGGAACGACAGATTCTGTCCGCGCTCGAACATCCCGGTATCGCCAATATTCTCGATGGCGGCGCACTGGGCGATGGGCGGCCGTACCTCGTGCTGGAATTTGTGGACGGCAAGCCCATTACGCAGTATGCGCGAGATGCAGATCTGCCGTTGCGGGAACGTGTCGACCTGATGCAGCAGGTTTTGCGCGCGCTGCATCACGCCCATCGTCACCTCATTGTTCACCGCGACATCAAGCCGTCAAACATTCTCGTATCCAACGACGGCCACGTATCGTTGCTCGACTTCGGAATCGCGAAACTGCTGGACCCCGATGCGCTGCCCGGTGCATCCACGCTGACGCGAACCGGTATGTCGCTGCAGACACCGGGCTACTGCAGTCCTGAACAACATGCGGGCAGCGCGGTAACGACGGCGTCGGATATCTACCAGGCCGGCGCCGTCCTGTTCGAACTGCTGACGGGAACGCGGCCGCGCATTGTTGCAGAGGGCGAAATGTCTTTCGATCTGCCATCGCCGAGTTCGATGCTGACAGGCGAAGCTGAGTACTACGCCGTACGCGGTGACCTTGATGCGATCGTGCAAAAAGCGACGCATGTTGATCCGACACAACGATATTCCTCGGCCAAGGAAATGGATGCCGATCTGCAGCGCTTTCTCGATGGACGACCCGTTCTTGCACAGCCCGATACCATGGCTTATCGCCTTGGCAAACTGCATAAGCGCAGGCCGTGGCTCATCCCGTCAGTACTGACCGCCGGCATCGCAACTCTGGGCTTTGTCATTACCTTGCTTGCTTACAATAACGAGCTGCGCGTCGAGCAGGAGCGCGCGTTGCAAGCACAAAACTTCCTCATTGAGGTGCTGTCCAGTGCGGATCCGTTTCGTCCCGCGGACCCGATGCTGGGACGCGACATCACGGTTGTCGAGGCACTGGATCTGGGCGTCCAGAGATTTGACGACAACCTTCTGAAAGATCGCGAATTAAAAGCCTCTGTCCTGTCATCGATCGCCGCCGTATACGCCAGTCTCGATCAGCACCGAAAAGCGATCAGTTTACAAGAGCAGGCACTGGAGATTCAGCGCGACCTTTATGGCTCAAGTTCCGGCGAGGTCTTCGTCAGTTTGAAGTTGCTATCCACGAGCTACCAGACACTCGGTGACTATGACCAGGCGATGTCCCTGTCAAGAAACCTGCTGGCGGCTGCAGAAGCAGAATTTGGTCGCGAGCACCCGTCCTGGGGCGACGCAAGATCCGTAAGCGCGCAAATCGCGTACGCGCGCGGTGATTTCGACGAGGCCGAAGTGGCATTGCATGAGGCTATCGAAAGGTTGCGCAAATCACCCGACGATCATGCGGAGGCACTTGTCGGTGCGTTGCTGCTGCTCGCAGACCTGCACATGCATGAAGAAAACCGGGAATCCATGGTCTATGTGGAAGAAGCGCAACAGATCGCGGAGCGATTGTATGGGCCGTCGAGCCTGTCGATGGCGCTCGTTCTCGCGCAGCGGGCCACGTCGCATTCGGCGGCGCGTCGGTACGCGGAAGCCGAAGCCGACTTCAGGAAATCCATCAGCATCTACGAAGATCGCATAGGGCGGGATCACGGAGCCACGCTGTCCACCATCAACAATCTCGGCATTCTCTACAACCGGATGGGCAAAACAGCCGAAGCGGCCGAGTTGTACTCCGATGTACTTGAGCGCTACCACGCCAAGTTCGGCGAACGACATCGAACGGTGGCGGATAGCTATCAAAATCTTGCCACTGCATGGACCCGGGATGGGCGTTATGAAACATCCATTCCCATGCACCAAAAAGCCTTCGAGATTTACCGGGAAGTTTTCGAAGATGATCATCCTGTGGTCGCCTATCCATTGCTGTCGAAGGCGTTCGCTGAAGTAAACAGCGGACAATACGAAGATGCGGAAGTCACAGCGACCATGGCGCTCAATATTGTCGAGCGCACCGCCGAAGGAAGCTATCTCGTCGGCGTCGCGCGTTGCCTTGTTGCCCGAGCGCTTGAAGGCCAGGGTGACCCCGCTGCCAATGATACAATGTCCGACGCGCACCAATTGTTGATCGATAGCATTGTGTCCGACACCTACCGGCAATTCTGCCGCGTACCGGAGAATCCGGCGGTCAGGATCAAATAAATTGGCCCGTGCTGGCGGGATTCCCTCCGGAAATGCGCTTTATTTGGTGATGAGATCAGAATAAAGTGGACCGGCTCATGAAAATGGCGCGCGCATACGCTCACCGACTGCAGGAGTGTGCCGATAACAACCACGTAAAGGAGAATTCGTGCTGAATCCCGCCCGTACCATCGCACTCATCAAGGGAGCGTTATTTGATGCAGAGGCCACGTGGAAAAACTACTTGCAAGATGCTGACGACTGGCAAAAGACCGCACTTCTGCTGACGTTACCGTTGATCGTCATTGCCGCCGTGCTCGGCTACATCATTGGTTTTTTCGGCGCTGGTTCGTCGTTGCTGGGCCTCCGGCCGACGCTGCTGCAGACGCTGGTCACCATGGTCATGAGCGCCATCGCGGCCGGGATGGTTGCGTTCATCGTCAGTGCGCTCGCCGGCATGTTCGACGGCAAGGCCAGTTTCGCGCGCGGCCTGGCCGCGACCTCGTTGGCATTCGTGCCTGGCTACCTGGGTCAGGCACTAAACTGGTTACCATGGATAGGGACGCTGCTCGCTCTCGCCCTGTTTGTCTACGCGCTGGTCCTGCTCTGGCGCATCATTCCCGTTTACCTGGACGTGCCCGACAGCAAGCGTACAGGGCACTACATCACTACGCTGATTGCGACGATTGTCGCGATGGCCATCATTTCAATCGTGATGCGTCCCATCATCGCACCCACAATGCCGGACATACCGGGCTTTTCCGAAACGGCTTCTGGCGACGGCCCGACGGGTATTGGCGGAGTTATTGGTGAAGCCATGCGGCAGGGTGAATTGATGGAGGCAGCCGGAGAAGACCGGTACGA
>DDIP01000324.1:0-4131 GCA_002338605.1 Proteobacteria bacterium UBA1847
TGGCCGCACCGTCGCGCTGCTGGGTCACGGCATCGATCGTGTGTACCCTGCCCAGAATCACGCCCTCGCTCACCTGATTGCAGCCGATGGCGCCCTTGTCACGGAGTACCCGCTCGGTGCGCCTCCAAACAAATGGCACTTCCCGGAGCGCAATCGCCTTATTAGCGGCTTGAGCGTGGGGACGCTGGTCATTGAGGCCGCGCGCCGCAGCGGATCGCTGATTACGGCCAGGCTCGCAGCTGAGCAGGGTCGGGAAGTTTTTGCCTTGCCAGGCTCAATACACAATCCACTCGCGCGCGGCTGCCATGAGTTGATTCGACAGGGTGCGAAACTCACCGAGTCGGCATCCGACATCAGCGCCGAGCTCGCGCCACTGACCAGCCACATGAAACAACTGGCTGCAACATCTCGGGCGTGTGCAGAGTTGCTGCCGGATGATGACCAGGATTATGCAAAGCTGCGGAAATTACTGAGTTTTGACCCCTGCAGCATCGATGAACTCAAGAAACAATCCGAATTGACGATCGAGCAGCTTTCCTCCATGCTCCTTATCCTGGAGCTTCACGGTGAGGTTGAAGCCCTTTCCGGCGGACGCTATAGCCTAATTGCTTGAAGATAAGGAGCCGCTCCAGGCATGAAAGAAAATGTTCTCGACGTCTTGATGTACCTGTTTGAATCCTACGTCGACACAGAAGAAATCCCCGAACCCGATCAGAATGAACTGCGTCTTGAATTGTCGCAGGCCGGTTTCGGCGACAGCGAAATCGAACGCGCACTCGACTGGCTCGATGGCCTGACCGACCATCAGGAAAATCTGCACTACGGCAACCTGACCGCGCGCGGTACACGCATTTTCAACGAGTTTGAGCATGGGCGACTCGACACGTACTGCCGTGGCTACATTACCTACCTCGAGCACATCGGCATTCTGTCTCCACCGCAACGTGAACTGCTGGTTGATCGCCTGCTGGCGCTGGAATCCGCGGACATCGACGTCGAACAAATCAAATGGGTTGTGCTGATGGTGCTGTTCAGCCAGCCTGGACAGGAGCTCAATTATGCCCGCATGGAAGACCTTGTTTTCGAAGAAAACTCCGGGGCGGTTCATTAGTACCCTGCCTGTTTAGTTCGCTGACAGGGCACCCGCTCAAAAAGCGATTTCCTTGACACATCGCCTGTAAGTCTGTAATTCAACCGCGGCACAGTCCGCGGTTTTTCATTTCTCCACCATTAAAATCAGGAAAAGGTCGCTATTTACTAATATGTCGAAGAATCTCGTAATCGTCGAATCCCCTGCCAAGGCCAGTACCATCAGCAAGTACCTGGGCGATGACTTCGATGTCCTCGCATCCTACGGGCACGTTCGCGACCTGATTCCGAAAGAGGGTGCCGTCGACACGGCCAACCAGTTCTCGATGAAATACCAGATCATCGAGCGCAATGAGAAGCACGTTAACGCGATTATCAAGGCCTTGAAGAAGGCAGATGCCCTGTACCTCGCGACTGACCCTGACAGAGAGGGCGAAGCGATTTCCTGGCACCTGGTCGAACTCCTGAAAGAAAAGGGTGTACTCAAAGACAAGGACGTGCACCGCGTTATTTTCCACGAGATCACCAAACAGGCCGTGCGTGATGCCGTTGCCAGCCCGCGGGAGATCTCCGGCGATCTTGTCGGTGCCCAGCAGGCGCGACGAGCACTCGATTATCTGGTTGGCTTCAATTTGTCGCCGCTTCTTTGGAAAAAAGTGCAGCGCGGCCTGTCGGCCGGTCGGGTTCAGAGCCCGGCGCTGCGCATGATTGTTGAACGCGAACTGGAAATTGAGGCGTTCAAGGCACGTGAGTACTGGACCATCGAGGCCGATGTCAGCAAGAACGAACAACCTTTCCAGTCGCGACTTGTGCAATATAAAGGTGAAAAGGTCGAACAATTCAGTTTTGAGAATGAGCCGGCCGCGCGCGAGGTCGAGAAGACCCTGCTGCAAGCAGCGGATGGTGAACTGAAAGTACTCACCGTCACCAAGAAGCAGCGCCGCCGCAACCCGACAGCACCGTTTACGACCTCCACATTGCAGCAGGAGGCATCACGCAAGCTGGGATTCAACACACAACGCACAATGCGCGTCGCGCAAAAGCTTTATGAAGGCATCGCCCTGCCCGGCGAAGACCAGGTCGGTCTTATCACCTACATGCGTACCGATTCGGTAACACTCGCAGCAGTCGCGCTGAACGAGATTCGGCAGGTGATCGCCGAGCGCTACGGTGCTGAGAACGTCCCTGACGAAGCACGGATGTTCAAGAACAAGTCCAAGAATGCCCAGGAAGCGCACGAGGCCATTCGCCCGACCTCAGTCGCACGTGCCCCCGACGATCTCAAATCAGTTCTCGATGACGACCAGTTCAAACTCTATTCGCTGATCTGGAAGCGCACCATGGCCTGCCAGATGGTACCTGCCGTTTTTGATACGGTTGCGATCGAAATGGCCGCAGGCAACGAAGATGCCGGCCACCGGATGCGCGCCAACGGCTCTATCCTGGTTGAACCCGGTTTCATGGCGGTATACCAGGAGGGCAAGGACGACTCCAAGGACGACGACGGTGACAGGCTGCTGCCCGACATCTCCGAAGGCGACATGATCAAGTTAGACGAGCTGCGGCCGGAACAGCATTTCACCGAGCCACCGCCGCGATTCACAGAAGCAAGCCTCGTCAAGACACTTGAAGAGTACGGGATCGGTCGCCCCTCGACCTACGCGAGCATTATCGCCACGCTGAAGAATCGTGAGTACGTGGAGATGGACGCGAAACGCTTTATCCCGACGGATATTGGCCGCATCGTGATCGGTTTCCTGACGGAACACTTCACGCAATACGTCGACTACGACTTCACCGCACGCCTGGAAGATGATCTCGACCGCGTATCGCTCGGCGAAAAAGAATGGGTCCCGTTGCTCGAACAGTTCTGGGTGCCATTCCATGAACTGTGTGAGGACAAGGAAGTATCGGTCACGCGGGAACAGGTTGCGCAGGCCCGCGAGCTCGGAACCGACCCGAAGAGCGGCAAGCCGGTCACAGTCCGAATGGGTCGTTACGGGCCGTTCGTCCAGATTGGTACCAAGGACGATGAGGAGAAGCCGAAGTTTGCGGGATTGAGACCCGGCCAGAAAATGAACGACATCGATCTTGCAACCGCACTGGAGCTCTTCAAGTTACCACGCAAGCTTGGCGAAACCGACGATGGACTACCGGTCAGTGCTAGTGTTGGTCGATTCGGCCCTTACATTCGCTACGGTGACAAGTACGTTTCGATGAAAGACGACGACCCGTACACGGTCGAACTGCCACGAGCACTTGAGCTGATCGAAGCGAAAAAAATCGAGGACGCGAACCGGCTGATCCTCGATTTCGAAGAACAGGGAATCCAGGTACTGAACGGCCGCTATGGGCCTTACATCACCGACAAGACCAAGAACGCCCGTGTTCCGAAAGACCGTGAGCCGAAAACCCTGACACTTGAAGAATGCATAGAGCTGCTGGCTGCAGCGCCAGTCCGGGGTCGGCGCGGCAAGAAAAAGACAACGAAGAAGGCCGCGAAAAAAACTGCAAAGAAACCTGCCAAGAAAAAAGCGGCCAAAAAGAAGAAGGCGGCAAAGAAAAAGACAGCCGCAAAAAAAGTGGCCAGGAAAAAAACCACCAAGAAGAAGTCAGGCTAGGGTTTGAACATGACGATTGCCGACAAAGCTGCGGCAGTCTTGCTTGGCGGCGGCGTCATCGCTTACCCGACCGAGGGTGTTTTTGGTCTGGGCTGCCTGCCCGACCGGGTTCAGGCCGTCAAACGCCTGCTGCGAATAAAGCAACGTGACCCGTCGAAAGGGCTCATTCTGATCGCGGCACGGGCCGAGCAGTTCAATGGATGGATCAAGCTTCCTGACAACATTTCGTTTCCCACGCCTGACCCCGCGAAGCCGACAACCTGGATCGTACCGACGGGCAAGAAGGTCAACACGCTTGTTCGCGGGGACAACGTTGGTATCGCAGCCCGTATCACGAGCAACCCGGTAGCTGCTGCGATATGCGAAGCCGTTGGTTCACCCATCGTCTCAACCAGCGCCAACCTGAGCGGCAAGCCAGTGA
>DDIP01000324.1:4239-4771 GCA_002338605.1 Proteobacteria bacterium UBA1847
AAGCCAGTCGCAAAAGACCAGCTCAGTCTTCGCCGCCAATTCCGGACTCTAGTAGACTACGTTGTTCCCGGTGACTGCGGACCGGCCAGCGGTCCTTCGGAGATTAGGCATTTGCTGACTGGCGCCATCGTTCGACCACGTTGACGACGAGCAGGAATTTGAGCGACATCGATCTCGTAAAAGAGTACTTGCAGGATTTGCAGAACCGTATTTGTGGCGAGCTCGAGCAGCTCGACGGCGCCGCAGCATTCGCCTGTGATCGATGGGATCGACCCGGCGGCGGTGGCGGCGAGAGTCGCGTATTGTCCGGTGGCCGCATATTTGAGCAGGCCGGTGTTGGTTTCTCTCATGTATATGGCAGCGAGATGCCGCCGTCGGCAACCAAACATCGTCCGGAACTCGCTGGCAAGGATTTCCAGGCTGTCGGCGTGTCGCTCGTACTGCATCCGGATAACCCGTACGTCCCGACCACGCACGCCAATTTCCGTTTTTTCACCGCCGGCGAAAAAAAACCGGTGTGGTGGTTTGGTGG
>DDIP01000324.1:4866-5232 GCA_002338605.1 Proteobacteria bacterium UBA1847
AACCGGTGTGGTG
Source organism: Proteobacteria bacterium UBA1847 (assembly GCA_002338605.1). GTDB lineage: Bacteria > Pseudomonadota > Gammaproteobacteria > Steroidobacterales > Woeseiaceae > UBA1847. The sequence continues at coordinate 4,880 of DDIP01000324.1, forward strand.
GTTTGGTGGTGGTTTCGATCTGACGCCCTACTATCCGTTTCACGATGATGTTCTTCATTGGCATCGTACAGCCAAGGCAGCTTGCGACCCTTTTGGCAAGGGCCTTTACCCGAAATACAAAGCCTGGTGTGACGACTATTTCTACCTCAGACACCGCAACGAAACCCGTGGCGTGGGTGGGCTGTTTTTTGACGACGTGAATGAGGCGGGCTTTGATCAGAGCTTTGCATTCCTGAAATCAGTCGGTGGCAGTTTTCTGGATGCTTACTTGCCAATCGTCCGGCGCCGATACAACCATGCCTTCGGCGAGCAGCAAAAGCAGTTTCAACTATACCGGCGCGGCCGCTACGTCG
>DDIP01000256.1:0-305 GCA_002338605.1 Proteobacteria bacterium UBA1847
GGCCGCTGGCCGCCGCGGCCCCGATTCGAGACTGGGCGCAGCGCAGCCGGGAGGCGAGTCGTAGCAACGACCGAACGCGACTCACCGCAATTGCGTCCGAGTTCCGCAAGCAGGTCGGGACGGTACTCGACGCACGTCGCTCAGACAACAAAATTTCGGACGACGTCATCGGCACACTGCTCCGCACGACAGTGAATGGTATGCCGCTCGAGGATGACGATATCGCAAGTATTCTGCGCAACTGGACAGTAGGCGAGTTGGGGAGCCTTGCATCGGGTATTGGCATCGTCGCCGAACGGCTCCCC
>DDIP01000256.1:428-3515 GCA_002338605.1 Proteobacteria bacterium UBA1847
GAGCCAGCACTGCAGGCGCGACTACGCGCGGAGCCTGAGCTTGTTTCAACTGCAATCGAGGAAATTTTGAGAACTTGCGGGCCGTTGGTCACCAATCGGCGACGTGCAACACGTGACGTCGTTCTCGGAGGACAGCACATCGCGAAGGGTGATCGACTGACTCTAATGTGGGTTGCCGCAAATCGCGACGAAACGGTGTTCGAGCATCCCGAAGAAGTCCGTCTCAGTCGCGATCCGCAGCACAATCTATTGTTCGGTGCTGGCATTCACATTTGTCCCGGAGCACCACTGGCACGTCTCGAACTTCGCGTCGCGGTGGAAGAACTACTCGGGCATTCCACAAAACTTGAATTCGCCGAACCCGCAGCATGCCGTGCCACCTACCCCGCCAACGGCTGGAAGTCACTGCCACTGAAGCTCTCATAGCACGCGTCCAGTTGTGCCATTCTTGACCGGCAATCACCGTTTAGACAAGGTTTTCCTTGCGCACATAACAGGGAAAAGTACACCGGCGATATGCAAACTGACCAGTTGCAAAGCAAGGTTGGCGAAAATTTCGGACGCCCCCCGGTTTTCGTGATCTCCCCGTCCTGAAACCTCGCAGTCGCATCGTCACAAACAGCAGTGCGCGCCAAATTCGCCTAGCCGCCACTCGAACGCGACAAGCGGCGACGAATCCCCTCGACCCCGTCTGCCAAAGCAAGACTTCGATATAGCAACGGCTCAATGATGCGATGACCGGGCAGGGTCTCCGGCTCAAGGCCATCGAGAAAGTTCTTGACCCGCAGGCCAAGCTCAGTGTCACCCGAAGTTTTCAGCATGCGACGGAAAAACAACGTATCCGCATCTTCCTTTCGCGAAGCCAGCAGCAAAAATGTGTAGACCGTCCCCTCGACGCTAAGGTCCGGCTGCGGCACTTGCTCACGGACACGCAGTCTGTTCCGCTCGAGTGTCAGCGAAAATCCGAGCCCGGCATCCGTGACAATTACATTCATCACTCGCGCCGCAAGAAATTCGAGTTCCCCCGCCCGCAACGTTGCCGAGAACAGTGCGTTGAGCGCCGCGGCAATCGCTGCCGCCCTGGCCGGCGGTGGTACCCACGCCAGCGGTTTCCGGGCTACGCCCGTCAGTTCGGGCAAGGTACCGTTGGTACTTGCCCCGTTCCTGGTCGGATCCGTCATCAGAGTTCCTCAATCAATGCCGAGTTCAGCCCACATCCTGTCAACACGGCGCTTCACGTCGTCGTTCATCCGAATCACATGTCCCCACTGCCGATCGGTCTCGCCCGGCCATTTCGTCGTTGCATCGAGTCCCATCTTGGAACCGAGACCGGAGATCGGACTCGCGAAATCCAGGTAGTCTATCGGCGTACTTGCAACCAGCAGGGAATCCCGCACCGGATCCATCCGTGTCGACATCGCCCAGACCACCTGCTTCCAGCAACGCACGTCGATATCGTCGTCCGTGACGATGACGAACTTCGTGTACGTGAACTGGCGCAGGAAAGACCATATTCCGAACATGATTCGGCGCGCGTGTCCCTTGTAAGCTTTTCGTATGCTGACTACAGCCACTCGGTAGGAACAGGCTTCGGGAGGCAGGTAGAAATCGACAATCTCCGGAAACTGATCCTGTAACAACGGAATGAACATCTCATTCAGGCAGGCGGACAAGACCGATGGTTCATCATCCGGCGGCTTACCCATGTAAGTCGCCTGGTAAACAGGATCCGCACGATGGGTAATTCGCTCAACCGTGAACACCGGGAACTTTTCCACCGAATTATAGTAGCCGGTATGATCGCCAAACGGCCCTTCGTCCACCGTCTCGTCCGGCTCCACAAATCCTTCGAGGACGATCTCGGCGGTGGCGGGTATGACAAGATCGTGTGTCAGACACCGTGCGACTGTCGTTTTTGCCCCGCGTAACAATCCTGCAAACTGAAACTCCGAGAGTGTGTCCGGCAGCGGTGTGACGGCCGCCAGCGTCGTCGCCGGATCGGCGCCGATCGCGACCGCGACCGGAAAACGGCGACCGGGATACGCGGCCCTGAATTCGTCGAAGTCAATCGCGCCGCCACGATGGTGAAGCCATCGCATGATAAGCCGATTTCGACCGATCACCTGTTGCCGGTAGATGCCGATATTCTGGCGTGGCTTGTGCGGCCCTTGCGTAATGACCAGCCCAAAGGTGATTAACTTGCCAGCATCCTCGGGCCAACAGGTCTGAATCGGAAGCATCGATAAGTCGACGTCCGGTCCCTCGATCACAACATCGCGACAGGGCGGTGACTCCACTTGAACCGGATTGAGGTGCGCCAGTTTACGAAACAGCGGCAACGAACCGATAGCGTCGCCGACGTCACTGGGTACACTCGGCGATCTGAGGAAAGCCAGCTCCTTGCCGAACGCCCGGAATGCTCTGGCATTATCGAGACCGATCGCTGTCGCCACACGTTGTTCGGTTCCAAACAAATTTCCAACCACAGCGATATCTCTGCCGACCGGGTTCTCAAACAACAACGCCGGTCCGCCGCTCCTGATCGTGCGATGACAGATCTCCGTGATTTCCAGCGCCGGACTAACCGGTATCTTAATGCGCTTCAGGTCGCCTTGACGTTCCAGAGCACCCAGGAACTCGCGCTGGCTGTTATAGACGGGGCGATCCTCCTGCATGAGTGAAAAAAGTGTTCTGCGAATAAACTGCGACGGTTTGCGCATTATGCAGTTTGAGCCTGGATGCGGGAGGCCATTCCAGCTTCGTCATGCCAGTACCCGTTGCATAAGTCCGAGGCCGAGAAATGCTGCAGTTCCGTCACTGCCTCGGTGGCCTCCAGTGATCGCGAGCGAACCTTGTCGAACAATGAAATCACGTGCTCGATATGTTCCGACTGTGGGCTGATCCTGAACACGTCAATAAGCGGCGCAGGTTCGCCCAACTCGTGAATCAGGTTCTGTACCCTCGCCGACTGCGTCTGAATACCATTAATGACCAGAAAATCATCGTTGTCTCGTGTCGATAACATCAGACCGTCCGGGTAGTCGATACAACAATTTGCGCAGTCGTCTTTGGCGACCTTGTGCGCGC
>DDIP01000256.1:3636-3853 GCA_002338605.1 Proteobacteria bacterium UBA1847
GGAGCCGTATAGCAACGCGCAGAGTAGGCGATCGGCATTCTGCCCCATGCAAATGCTTCGGCTTCGACGCCTGGCACCACTTCCTGCTGAATTCCGGTCAGTGCGTTTTTCGATAGCTCCACCGGCAAGGTCCAGCGAACCAGTCCCAGCCCCACCAGCATGTTGAGTGTTCGTGAATTGTAAATATTGAGTGACGGTCCGCCGACGAAGGGTGTTT
>DDIP01000148.1:0-1778 GCA_002338605.1 Proteobacteria bacterium UBA1847
TCTTCGACGAAGACTAATTGAGGTGGCAGTCACCATAACTCGCTTTCGGAGTTATGGTGACTGCCACCTTAATTTAGAGGGCGACTTTGGTTTCTTCGCCTTCGAGGCGTGCGATGATGGTTGCGCAACACACATCGCCCCAGACGTTGACGCTCGTGCGGCACATATCGAGTATGCGGTCAAAGACCATTAGCACGCCTATCGCTTCGACCGGTAATCCTATCGCGCCCAGAATGATGGCGATTGCAACCAGCGAAGCGGACGGTACACCCGCAACGCCGATCGATGTCATCAATGCAATCGTGACAATTGTAAATTGCACACCGAAGGTCAGGTCGAGTCCGTAGGCCTGCGCCAGGAAAAGTGCCGCCGCGCACTCGTACAGTGCCGTGCCGTTCATGTTAACTGTCGCCCCGAGCGGCAGCACGAAGCTCGAAATCTTGTTGGACACGCCGATACGATCTTCAACGCATTCAATTGTCACCGGCAGCGTTGCCGATGAAGATGCGGTCGAGAACGCCGTAAGCATCGCTTGCGACGCACCGATGATGGTCTTGACGGGTCTCACTCGGCCCACGAACCTCAGCAACAGTGGCAATGTCACGAGTGCGTGAAGCGCCAGGGCGATCAGCACGGCGACAGCGAAAACGGCCAATGGCCCCGCCGCCTTCAACCCCGCTTCAGCGATCACTCTGCCAACAAGGCCGAAAACGCCAAGTGGCGCGAATTTCATGATCCATTCCGTCATTTTCATCATGACGTGGAATACACCGTTCCAGAAATTGAACAGTGGCTCCGCGAAATCATGCGACATGTGCGTCATGAAGTAGCCAAACAGAATCGCAAAAAATATCAGTCCCAGCATCTGACCGTCGGCTGCCGCCTGAACGACATTTTCCGGGATCATGCGCAGGAAAATCTCCGCGACATCACTCGCGTCTTTGTTGCCAACCTTCGCTGCCACTTCCTCCGCTGACACGGTAAAAGCGAGCTCGTCGCGCGCCGGTTCGCCACTGGCGTTGTATCCCGGACCAATCGCATTGATGACAAACAGACCGACAAGAATCGCTGCAAGCGTCGTCGTTGCGTAGAAGAGCAGTGTCTTTCCGCCGAGCGCGCCCAGGTTACCGCCGGAGCCGATCCCCGCTACGCCCACGATGATCGATGATGTGATCAGCGGCACGATGATCATTCTCAGGGCATTCAGGAACAGGTCACCGATGTACCCGAATACCGCGACGTACTTGACACCGAAAATGCCCGGCTCGATTCCGGTTGACCCACGGTATTCGAATATGACGTATCCGGCGATTCCCGCCAGAACGATCGCAATCAGAATTTGCCAGTGCAGTGCTAGCTTGCGCATGAATCCCCCGTAACGGCGAAATACCGTGTTGGTGTTTTTCTTATGCGCTTAAGCTTAACGGAACAGGTCTTGAGCAGCCAGCGCGTCGTCGTTGATGATGATTTCGGCGTTTGCCTGCAGCGCCTGCACAAACGCAACAAAATCGCCGATGCCGTACTGCTCGACCAACTGGTTTTTCCCCGCGTCGCGTTCGGCCTGAGGGATCGCCTCAGGTCGGCCCGGAATCACGGCTTCAAGACTGTAAACCGTGTAGCCCCCTTCTGCGTTACGTGTCGTGCCCAGCGTCGGTTGGTCCTGCGTGGGCTTCACCGCAGTAAACACCGCGACTGCCAGGAATTGATCTTCAGTGTCGCGATCGCGACTCATGAGCTCTGTTTCCGAGGGAACGGCACCGACTGCCTCGGCAGCCGCT
>DDIP01000148.1:1883-2565 GCA_002338605.1 Proteobacteria bacterium UBA1847
GGCAGCCGCTGCAAATTCTTCACCACCGCGCACAGCGTCAAGCATTTTTTGCGCACGGGCTGCCATCAGCTCTTCTGACTGCTGGTTGGTGACCAGCGCCACAATTCGGTCACGCACTGCATCCAGTGACTCCCGGCTCGCCTCATTGTGTTTGCTGACCGAAAACACCGCCGAACGGTTTGCATCGATCTCAATGACTTCTGACATGCGCGTGCCGCTCAACACGATAGGGTCGAAAACGGCATCAACTGCAGCGAGGCTGCCATCAAATGGCTCTTCACTGTCCCGCCCGAAACCATCGTAGATCTTGACCTCGCGTCCCACAGCGGCGGCGACTTCACTGATATCCGATGCATCAAATAGAGCGGCTGAGAGTTTGCGTTCAAGGTCGATGAACAGGCCTTCTGCTTCTTGTTCCTGCAATTCTGCCAGCAGCGAAGCGCGAACCTGCTCGAACGGCAACGGGCCGGATTCCAGGATGCTATCCAGCCGTACGATATGAAAACCGAAATCGCCCTTGACAGGACCGGTAACCTCGCCTTCCTGCATTGAGAATACCGCACTGCCCAACGCGTCGGGCAACTGCGTCCGCGTCAGTACGCCGAGATTGCCACCATCATTGGATGTACCGCCATCCTTAGAATACTGGCGCGCCAATTCGGCAAACGATTCGCCGGCTCGC
>DDIP01000148.1:2687-3659 GCA_002338605.1 Proteobacteria bacterium UBA1847
CTCGCGTGAGTACCTCGTTGGCTATGGCTTTGGCGCCGTCTTCGTCGTCATCAAAGAGAATCAGAATATGGCGCGCCTGACGCTGTTCGTCCTGCAGATAACGATCTTTGTTGAGTTCATAATATTCCTGCAGGTCTTCATCGCTGACGTCGACATCCGCAGCAACAGAATCACGCAGAATCTCGACATACTGGATATCCGCAGTCTCCGGCACATTGAACATTGTCGGATTTTCATCGTAGTAAGCTGCAACCATTTCATCGCTTACATTGACCTCGTCGGCGACGGCGTCCGGCGAAATCGATGCCGTGGTGACAAGGCGGCTTTCAAATGCGAGATTCAGGTAACGGCGATAGCTTGATGGCGGTACGACGGAAGAACCGATGACTGCACGTTGCAGTTGATTGCGCCTCATCGACAACCTTTGCGACGCTTCGAATTGAGCTGCCGTCAGGCCTGCCTGTCCAAGCAACATTTCGTAGGTTTCGCGATCGAATCGACCATCAACCTGGAATTCGGGAATCGCATGCACGGCTTCCGTAAGCTGCTTGTCGCTCACCTTGTACCCGGCGTCATCCAGATAATTGTCGATGACCCGCTGCTGGACGAGTCCGTCGAGAATATTGCGACGCAATTGCAGGCGATATTCTTCCGGCAGGTTGGCCAATTGTGGATTCGACTGAATCCGCTCGCGATAGGCTGACTCGAACTGCGCGAGACCGATTTCGGAGCCGTCAACTTTCGCCGCGTAATTCGAGCCAATCGTCGTGAAGCTCGCGCCGCCCACAAAGACAAAGGACAAGGCGATGACAGCCAGTACGATCAAGGCCAGTTTGCCGGTCAGGTTTTCTCGAATATTCTGCAGCATAGTCAACGTGTCTTTGTTTGTAAGGCGTGGCATCTTAAAAAAAATCCCGGGCCCCCGCTAGAGGGACCCGGGATCTTATCAGTGGCGGAGCGGACGGGACTCGA
>DDIP01000189.1 GCA_002338605.1 Proteobacteria bacterium UBA1847
GGAGGCGTCGCGAATGAACTTCACCGGGTTGACCCGGCTGCCGTTGTGCAGGACTTCGAAATGCAGGTTCGGACCTGTCGCCCGCCCGGTTTCCCCCATGAGTGCGACGACCTGCCCTTTCTTGACTTCATCGCCCACGGACACCAGGTTCTCGGAATTGTGCGCATAGCGCGTCGTGTAGCCCGAACCATGATTGATTTCAACCATGATGCCATAGCCGTAGCGGTCTGAAGACCAGGTGACGACGCCATCGGCGACGGCGACAATTTCAGCACCCTTCTTGCCAGCGAAGTCGATGCCGGTATGGTTGGCTGCCTTGCCCGTGAACGGATCAGTGCGCTTGCCAAAATAGGAAGAAATCCAGCCAGCGCCAACCGGGCGACCCTGCGGATAAACACGGTCTTTCAGATTCTGGTTCATCAGGACACTCTCGAGAACGTCGAGTTTCGCCTCACGATCGCTGAGCTGCGCGCCCAGCATGTCCATCGCCTCCAGCATATCCGGTACAGCGAGATTCGGCACCATTGCCATCGGTTCTTCAGGGCCACCGATTGCCGGGTCTGAATCAAAATTGAATTCGCCGTCGTCAATGTCTGCCATGTCCGTCAGTCGACGTCCGAGCGCGTCGAGGCGAATGACCCGAGCGTTCATCTGCGCAATTCGAATCGACAGCGCGTCGAGTGTGTCTTCGTTTTCCTGGCGTATCGAATCGATGACGCCGCGTTGCTGTTGTAATTCTGCAGTCAGGTCCTTGAGCTTTTCGGTACTGATACCTGATCCGGTTCGTGACGCATGCCAGGATCCTGCAGCAAATCCAACACTGATTATCAGCCCGGCAATTGCGGCGATCGCCAGACTCGCCGTCAGGCCAGTCAGGTTCACCTGGCGAGGCGATCCGAACCCCTTGCCGAAGATAACTACATTCATGTTGTACGTCCCCGACGCATCCGGTTCGATAGCGTCATGTCAATGCAAGTCGCAGAGTCGCAAAGCCATGGCTCGCGTCCGCTTATTCGCGTTGTTATATACTTGCTGTCCCTGCTCAATTCGGTAGCTCCGCTGTCCTAGGATCGCTCCCTTAGACCGGTGGTTTTGCGCCCCCGCCTTTCAGCGGGTTTGCCTTTATCGTCGCGAAACTATGCATAATGTCCGAAATCATTACAAGGCAGGGGCTCGGGAACGGTGACCGGCATCACTCCAAAACGGCCAAAAGCGCCAACTGCGTCACATTTGTATGCCATCTGAGAAGCTGACAGACCTACTAAATCCCTGCACTGGCGGGGACTTAGCCGAACTCATTGGCCGTGCGCGGCAGATGGGCGCGCTGGTGGACATTCTGTGCAAATCCCTGCCCGAGTCGGATCGCGCTGCGATCGTGGCGGCAAACGTCCGGGAAGACGGCGAAATGATCGTGATTTGCGCGTCCTCAGCCTGGGCCTCAAGGCTGCGCTACGAAAACGACCGCTTACTGAAGGCCGCCCGGGATGCGGGCGTCAAGGCATCAAGCTGCCGGGTGAGAGTCAGCCAGAACCCGGGGCGCTAGAGGCAAAGCCTGTCAGGCGTAAGACGGCGTGGCGTAGGAGATCGGCGCCTTTTTCGAGTCGTCAAACGTCACCTCTTCCCATGACGATTGATCAGCCAGCATCGCACGAAACAGTTTGTTATTGAGATCGTGACCCGACTTGTAGGCCCGCAATTCACCAATGAGGCTGTGGCCCAGAAGGTAGGCGTCACCAATCGCATCGAGAATCTTGTGAATGACAAATTCGTTGGCATAACGCAGGCCGTCCTCGTTCAGAATGCGGTAGTCGTCGAGCACGATGGCGTTATCCATACTGCCGCCGAGCGTCAGGTTACGCTCCCGCAACGCTTCGACATCGCGCAGGAAGCAGAAGGTTCGTGCACGACTGACCTCTTTCAGAAACGAGGTCGATGAAAAATCGATCGTCGCTTTCTGGCTGAGCTTGTTGAAAACCGGGTGATTGAAGGACACCTCGAAGTTAACCTTGAAGCCATTGAACGGATGCAGTTCCGCCCACTTGTCGCCGTCTTCAACGCGGACTTTTTTCTTGATACGGATGAATTTTTTTGGCGCAGTCTGCTCTTCGATCCCCGCCGACTGCAACAGAAAAACAAAAGGACCCGCGCTGCCGTCCATGATGGGCACCTCAGGTGCCGAAAGATCGACATGCAGATTGTCAATTCCAAGGCCGGCCAGTGCGGACATCAGGTGCTCGACGGTCGCGACTTTGACATTGTCTTTTACCAGGGTCGTGCCAAGCATGGTCTCGCCCACAAGGCGCGGATCGGCCTTGATATCGACCGGCTTTTCCAGATCGACACGATGAAACGTAATGCCGGAGTTGGCCGCCGCCGGGCGCAAGGTCATATACACCTTTTCGCCGGAGTGCAGACCGACGCCAGTGGCACGAATTGCAGTTTTTAATGTTCGTTGTTTCAACATGTCGCGCGGAAGATTATCACAATAGTTGAATTGTGCCTAAAACTGTCACGAATTCAATCTGTTAGATCAATTCAATCAGGTTAAAAGCGAACAGTCTGACTTCGGGGACGATAAGGTAGCCGACCCGGTTTTTCCGGGTCGGCAAGCGGAGTTTACCCAGGCCCTCGTCAGACTGCCCGTTTTCCCGATCGCCTAGTCAGCCTGTCGCCGCAGGAACGCCGGGATGTCCAGCAATTCTTCCTGCAGGCCACTGCCTTCCAGCCCATCGCCAACAGCCCGTTTGCGTTGCACGGTCGGCTTGTCGAGCGTCTGGTAGTTCGGCTCGCTGTGTGTTGCCGGTCGACGCACGATGCGCATCGGCGACTCTGCGTTCTGAGCCTGGCGTCCAAGTCCCGTTGCGACCACCGTGACGCGAATACGATCGGTCATATCCGGATCGATAACCGTTCCCACGACGACCGTTGCGTTTTCGGAGGCGTACTCCTTGACCGTGTTGCCGACTTCCTGGAACTCGCCAATGGACAGATCCATGCCAGCCGTAACATTGACGAGGATGCCATTCGCGCCCTTGAGGTTGATATCCTCGAGCAGCGGGCTTGATGCAGCCGCTTCGGCCGCTTCGCGTGCACGGTCTTCACCGGAAGCCTCGCCGGAGCCCATCATTGCCATGCCCATTTCAGACATGACCGTCCGAACGTCGGCAAAGTCAACGTTGATCAGGCCCGGTCGCGTAATCAGTTCCGCAATGCCCTGAACCGCACCCTGCAGTACCTGGTTTGCCGCACGGAATGCATCCAGCAATGTCGTCTCACCGCCCAGCACGGTCAGAAGCTTCTCGTTCGGAATGGTAATGAGCGAGTCAACGTATTTTCCGAGTTCCGAGATTCCATGGTCGGCGATCTGCATGCGCTTGTTGCCTTCCATCAGGAACGGTTTCGTAACAACCGCGACCGTCAGGATGCCGAGTTCTTTGGCAACCTGCGCGACGATAGGTGCTGCACCGGTTCCGGTGCCCCCGCCCATGCCCGCAGTGATGAACAGCATGTCGGCACCTTCGATCACTTCCAGGATTCGGTCGCGATCTTCCATGGCTGCCTGCCGTCCGATGTCGGGATCAGCGCCAGCGCCAAGTCCCTTGGTGATGTTGCAACCGATCTGCAACGAGGTTCGTACGCGTGATCCCTTTAGCGCCTGAGAATCGGTATTTGCACAGATGAAATCGACACCTTCTATGCCGGTTTCAACCATGTGCGCAACCGCGTTGCCACCACCGCCACCGACACCGATGACCTTGATGACCGCACTCGAGCTATGCGCATCCATTAATTCAAACATTGAGTCTTCCTCCGCTGTGTAACTTCTGTGGTACTGCTGTTTTCAAAATTGGCCCTGGAACCACGATCTCATGCGATCCCAGACATCCCCTAAATTGCCGCCGATCCGTGTACTGCGCCGATCACGGCGTGACAAATTCTCGAACCCGTACAACAACAGTCCGACGCCCGTGGCGTGAATCGGGTTGCGTACGACATCCATAAGACCTTCAACGTATTGCGGCGAACCGAGTCGCACCGGCATGTGGAAAACTTCTTCTGCCAGTTCGACCGCACCCTCCATTTTTGCGCTGCCGCCGGTGATCACAATGCCAGCCGCGATCAGCTCTTCGAACCCGCTGCGGCGCAGTTCGTCGCGCACCAGTCCGTACAATTCCTCGTATCGAGGCTCAACGATCTCGGCGAGTGTCTGGCGTGCGAGTCGCCTCGGCGGCCTTTCCCCAACGCTCGGCACCTCGATCGTTTCATCCGGATTCGCCAGCTGCGAGAGTGCGCAGGCGTACTTGATTTTGATCTCTTCCGCGTACTGCGT
>DDIP01000259.1 GCA_002338605.1 Proteobacteria bacterium UBA1847
CAAAGGCCCGGTCCCGACCTGGCCATTGGCTTGGGGCCCAATCATCGCCGATTTAAGTTCGGCTGACGCTGGCATAATTGAGCCAGCAATCGCAGCATCCCTGATGCGTGTCCGAGATCGTGCAAATTGGGAGACTCGCAGCAGTGAACTGACATTCAATGCCAGGGTAGGGGGCACTGACAATGCTACCCGAATACGCTCATTTCAAAATACGCCTCGCGGTAAAGTGGAAGTCTCGGCGGGCGTGGGTTGGACCGATGAATGGTTCAGTGTCGAACTCAATGGGCAAGGTGTCGATTCCGACCAGGATAGCGAAGAAGGTCGACTCGACAATAGCATGCTGGGTGTTGCGGTTGGCAACTGGTCGATTGCGGCATCGACGCAGGAACGCTGGTGGGGTCCGGCCTGGGACGGCAGCTTGATTTTGTCAAACAACGCGAGGCCATTTCCGTCGCTGGTCATCGACAGGGTTTTTACTGATCGTTTTCGTTCGAAATGGTTGAGCTGGATCGGGCCGTGGGATTTGACGGTGCTGTTCGGTCAACTCGAGCGCGATCGAGCTGTGCCGAATGCACAATTCTTTGGCATGCGGATTAACTTTCGACCGATCCGCTCACTGGAAATCGGCATCTCCAGAACAGCACAGTGGTGTGGCGACGGTCGACCTTGCGATGCGGGAACGTTTGCGGATCTCATTTTGGGGAACGACAACATCGGCGATGCCGGTATCGGTGCTGAGAACGAACCGGGCAATCAGATGGCAGGTCTGGATTTTCGTTGGTCACCGTCTTTTCTTGGGCTTCCAGCCGCAGCGTACGGTCAGTTCATTGGCGAAGACGAGGCAGGTGGTTTCCCTAGCCGATATTTGGTACAGGTTGGTTTGGAAGGCACGGGGCAGATTTGCGATCGATGGTCGTATCGATGGTTCACGGAGCTGGCAGGCACAAGTTGTGATTATATATCCGACGACATTTTCAACTGCGGCTATCGGCAGCAAATCTACAAATCTGGCTATACGTTTCGATCGAGGATCATTGGACACGGCGCCGACAACGACTCTCGCCTCATGTCCGCTGGTTGGCTAGTCGTTGATGAATACGATAATCAGTGGCGCGCAATTCTACGATTTGGCGAATTGAACCGGGGCGGCTCACCGGATGCCAGTCATAGCCTGACGCCAGAACCGCAGGATATTGCGAGCATCGATATATCTCACAGTCGTTTATTCGCATTCGGCGTCGTTGATGCTGGCGTTGGCTTCGAGCAAATCGACGATGCGGCCAGCGGCAATTCATTCTCCAATACGAGGTTTTATCTTCAGTGGCGAAGCTCTTATTAGCGCTGCTGGTTCTGTTGCCGACTTATTCAATGGCGGCACCATTATCAGCACCTGGCGATTTGCGCATGCGCCACGATCTGCAACTCCTTAGCGATAGTGGCGTGATCAACACGACCCTTACAGCGTGGCCTGTTCCCTTTGGTGATATATACGCTGCGCTAATGGGCGTTCGAGTGCAGTCGTTGTCACCCGCCGAGCTGTCGGCGTACCGGCGAATTCGGGATCGAACTCGATTGGAACTAAGTACTGACGCTCTCAGCTCGCGTCTTGATTTATCGGGTTCGATAAATGCTCGCTCGATTCGAAGCTTTGAGGACACGCCGAGAGACGAAGGCGAGGTCGGTGCTCACCTTTCCTGGCTTGGCGAAAGATTTTCGGTAAATCTTTCTGCGACGGCGGTTGCAAATCCGTTTGATGGCGACGACGTTCGACCGGATGGAACTTATATCGGCGTAGCGCTCGGAAATTGGATAGCCACAGCTGGATGGCAAGAGCGCTGGTGGGGGCCGGGCCGGGACGGGAGTTTGATTCTTTCGAGCAACGCGAGACCAACACCTGGCGTGGCCATACAGAGGAATGTCGCGGCGCCGTTCGAGACCCGGTGGTTGGGCTGGATCGGTCCCTGGACGGTTACGTCATTCATGAATATCCTGGATGACGATCGGTTCATAAATGATGCGCGGCTGTTCGGCATACGCGGTAGTTTTCGACCGCCAAAAACTGGCTTGGAGATTGGCGTATCCCGAACTGCCATGTGGTGCGGTGACAACCGGCCTTGCAGTTTGTCAACATTTGGCGATTTGCTGCTCGGTAACGACAATAGGGGCGTCAATATTGATCCTGCGGACGAACCAGGTAATCAGCTCGGTGGATTTGATCTGCGTTGGTCGTTGCCGAAGCAAATCCCGGTCGCACTTTATATGCAGTGGATCGGTGAGGATGGCCGCCGCTGTGGCGGCGCCATCGGCGCGTGGCTTCGACAGTTTGGAGTTGAGTATTGGGGGGTAATCGGCGATCTCAGCTATCGTACGCATTTGGAAGTGTCGGACTCAACGTGCCGTGAAGGTGGCTTCGGTTTTAGCGACGCAAAGCCCAACTGCAGCTATGGTCACTCAGTCTACCGGACCGGGTATCGCTACGATGGCCGTGCGATCGGTCACTCCGCTGACGGGGACAGCTTGTCCTACTCATTTGGGTCAACACTGGTACAATCCGCCGGTCATTTATGGAATATTTCGCTGCGCTACATGGAAATAAATCGAACAGGGGCCCCAGATATCAGGCACACATTAACGCCAACACCACAAGAACTGATCGACCTGCAAATCGCACATGATCGCCAAATGCAATACGGGCGGCTCTACGCAGGCCTCGGTTTTAGCCAGCTCGACGATCTGGTAACAGGTACCTCTACGTCAGATATCGCGGTGTTTATTCGATGGAGTTCGAATTGATCAACTTTTTCACCGTGAGACAATTGCGGTTGAAGTCCGCTTTGCGGGCCGTCGCTTTACTCGCGTTATCTGCCACTGCTGCTTTCGCCCAAGGCATTCAATTATCGCCATCGCAACAGCAAATGCTAAACGCATTGCCGCCAGCGCAGCGTCAGCAAGCCATGGATGCAATTCGACAGATTGAGGCGAATCAGCAGTCAGGGTCGCAGCAATCAATTAACGAGGCCGTAGGGCAGATTGCGTCATCGCCTGATTTAGGTGCCGCTGAGCAGATCGTCGGGTCATTACAAGCAACCGCGCAAGCGCGAAGCCGCCTGGTTATCAAATTCACGCCGCTGGAATCATTGACAGTTGCGGCGATGGGCGAACTGGAGTCGGATCCGATCCTGCAGAAACTGCAGGGTAGTCACCTGTTTGTCCTCGATGACTCGGGTGTCCTTTCGCTGGCGGGTCTCGAAATGATTCCCCTACTCGGATTGTCGGAAGCAGATATCAATCGGCGTCTATCCGCCGAGCCTAGTCTTTCGGTATTCGAAATCGATGCGCGAATTTTGGGCCAGGAACCGATAGGCGTCGAGGCATTGAAGCCTTTCGGCTATGAAGTATTTGATGCTCGCGATGTTGGTTTCGATGCTCCTGTCAGTGGACCGGTTCCACCGGACTATGTCCTGGGTCCTGGCGACACTGTTCGGGTACAGTTGTTTGGCAATGTCAACGGCATCTATGAACAGGAAGTATCGCGCGATGGCGTGTTAAACCTTCCGGAAATCGGGCCGGTCACGGTCGCGGGTATTCCGTTCTCCGAATTCAGAAATGACATCTATAAGCGCGTTCAACAAATGCTTATCGGCACGCAGGTCAGCGTGACGATGGGACAGTTGAAGACCATTCGAGTGTTCGTGCTTGGCGACGTTAATAAGCCCGGGTCTTATGTTGTTAGCGGGTTGTCGACGATCAGTAGTGCGCTGTACCGGAGCGGTGGCGTGAGCACTATAGGTTCGTTGCGTAACGTCCAATTGAAGAGAAGCGGACGACTGGTCTCGACACTGGATGCTTACGACCTGTTAATACGGGGTGACACATCGGGTGATAGTCGCCTGCAACCTGGCGATGTCATATTTGTTCCGTCGATTGGTACCACGGTCTCCATTGGTGGGGCAGTCAACCGGCCTGCGATTTACGAGGTCAAACGCCTGACTACGGCGGCAGACCTGGTTGATCTGGCCGGTGGACTGAAGCCGGAGGCATTTCCTGCCGGGGCCCGCCTGGAGCGAATCAGCGAAGGCGGAGAACGAGTGGTCTTGGCTGTAAATCTCACCCATGAGTCGGCTAATGCTATTCGTATCCGCACGGGCGACACATTGCTCGTGCCGGAGGTTTTACCTGAAGTTGAGAATGCCGTTACACTTTCGGGCCATGTGCACAGGCCCGCTAAATATCCGTGGCGGCCGGGATTGCGTCTTAGTGATCTGATTCGCTCCAGCGAGGAACTCAAATTCGGCGTTGACATGGACTACGTGTTGATTCGTCGTGAGAACAAGCGCGGCGAACCAGTGGAGGCGCTGTCGGCGAGTCTTATTGACGCGTTAGCAAATCCACATTCGTCGAGCGACATTCAACTCAAGTCAGGGGACACAGTAAACGTATTCAGCCTCGCATTAGGCCGGCAGCGCATTGTGGAGCCGTTGCTTGAAGAACTGAAGTACCAATCGACGATCGACAACCCAATTAGAGTAGTCGAGGTGTCGGGAAACGTGCGAGCACCTGGCGCATACCCACTCGAAAAAGGGATGCGTGTCAGCGACCTAATACGTGCAGGCGGAAGCCTTTCTGAACAAGCTTATGCGCTCGAAGCAGAGTTGACCCGGTACACGGTCAATTCAAATGGCCTACGCGAATCTGGTACTCGGAAAATTGATATTTTTTCCATACGCAACGGTGACGAAACGGCGGATCTGTTGTTGCAAGAGCACGATTATCTGATGGTGAATCGTGTACCAGAATGGGATGCAATTTGGACAGTGGCCCTGGAAGGTGAGGTCGTGTTTCCGGGTAAGTATCGGGTAAGTCGTGGTGAGACACTTTCGGAGGTTCTGCAGCGAGCCGGTGGATTGACGGCGGCGGCATTCCCGGAAGGCGCGGTGTTCCTTCGCGAAGACCTCAAGGAAAGAGAGCGCGAGCAGATTGAAGCGCTCGCGCGGAGAATGGAGGCCGATCTGGCTTCGCTTTCGCTGCAATCCGCGGATACCGGCAGTTCCGAAACACTGACGACTGGACGAGTATTGTTGACTCAACTCAAGAATACAGAAGCGTCCGGTCGACTTGTGATTGACCTTAACCGAGAAGCGAATCTATCGACGGGCTCGATTGAGGTACGCGATGGTGATCGATTGCTGGTCCCAACCCGCACGCAAGTCGTGACCGTACTCGGAGAGGCACAGCAAAACTCGTCGCATTTGTTTGCGCCGGGCATGTCACGTGATGACTATATTGACCTTAGCGGCGGGTTGACGCGTCGAGCGGACAGAAAGTTAATTTATATAGTGCGCGCAAATGGTGCTGTTGTTGCCCGCAATCACTCGAAGTGGTTTGGCCGCCGGAATAATACGGAAATTCTGCCAGGCGACACAATTGTCGTTCCGCTTGATACGGATCGCATGCGACCGCTGACTTTTTGGGGCAATGTGACGCAGATTTTGTATCAGGGGGCGATTGCGGTTGCGGCCATCAAGACGTTCAATAATTAGATCTTGAGCGATCGGCAGCTACATCATGTATATGACGGTGAGTCCGAGACCTATTTGGTCCTCACAACAAGGATTTAGAAGTTGACTGAACCCGGCCGAGAAAGCGTTGATTCAAGCATCCGTGTTTCAAATAATTGTGTTGCGGCCCCTAAGGGTGCTGTGCCGGTCTACCTTGTGCAGATGCCGCCCGAGGCCGAGGACACACAGGATGACCTGTATCGATTCTGGACCCTACTCAAACGTTTTCGTCGATTAATTACGTTGCTGAGTGTGAGCGCTGCAGTGCTATCGGCAACTTACTCGGTAATTGTCACTCCGAAGTATCGGGCCGAAGTCATTGTTTCTTCAGTGCAGACAACCGATGGGCAAGGCGGGTTAGGCGCACTCGCCGGTCAGCTCGGTGGCATGGCTTCGCTCGTCGGCCTAAGCCTTGGAGGCGGAGCCGAGAAAGAACAGGCGATCGCGGTTCTAACATCTCGGGCCTTTACAGCGCAGATGGTTGACGAACTAGACTTGATGCCTGTTCTTTTCGCCGACGATTGGGACCAGACACTGCAGACGTGGAAATCGGACGATCAGGACGAACACCCGACGATGGCAGACGCGCAGCGCGAATTTAGTCGCAACATTCGACGGGTTCGAGAAGATGCAAAGACCGGGCTTATTACGCTTTCAATGGACTGGAGTGATCGAAGGCAGGCAGCACTGTGGGCAAACTTGTGGATTGAGCGATTGAATGACTTTATGCGTACAGAAGCTATTAAGGAAGCCAATACGAACATTGCGTATCTAAACGAAGAGCTGTCAACCAGTAGCTCAGTGGAACTCCGCCAAGCTATCTCGCATTTGATCGAGCAGCAAATCGAAGTTGCAATGATGGCGAATACGCAGAAAGAATTTGCGTTCAAAGTATTGGATCCGGCGGTGATTCCCGATATTGACGATTATATTTGGCCGATGCGTGCGGTAATTGTTATCTTTGGGGCAGTCACCGGTTTCTTGTTTGGGATTTTTCTGTCTTTGTTGATTTCGGCAGCGAGTCCGACTCAACACATGAAAAGTTCAGTGGCTTAGCAGAATAGTAAAATCGTGCTTGAACCTCTGGAAAATATTATGGACCTGTTCATTTGTCCGAAGACGGGGTCTGATCTTGTTGCAACTAATTCGAATTGCTTGGCAACCGGCGACCGTGGCTCTTCATATGAATTCTCCGGTGCTCATCCTGTTCTAGTTGACTTTGATAATTCCGTCCTCGATAGAAATCTTACGATGGCCACTTCCGGTGCCAGTATCGTGGCGCGACAAAAGCGCAGCAGGCTCGGGGAGTTTGCCAAGTATTTAGTTTCCGCAAGCAGTAAGAAAACTGCCGCAAATGTCAGTGCTATGATTGAAGCTCTCAAGCTGAAGCAAGGGCAACCACGTGTTCTCGTTATTGGTGGAGGCGCGGTGGGATCGGGTATGCAAGAACTCTACGATGATCCGGATATCCGCCTGGTTGCCTTCGACATCTACGCGTCGCCATTCGTACAGTTTGTAGCTGATGGACATCAAATTCCACTAGCCAGCCAATCTTTCGACGGAGTCATAATTCAAGCAGTTATCGAGCATGTACTTGAGCCGAATCGCGTCATTTCTGAAATTTTTCGCGTGCTTAGCGACAATGGATTGGTGTATGCAGAAACGCCGTTTCTTCAACCTGTTCATGAAGGCGCGTACGATTTTACTCGCTTCACTGATAGCGGACACAGATATCTTTTTCGCAAATTCGATGCAGTTAGTTCCGGTGTGTTGCACGGACCGGCAGATCAGCTTCTAAGATCGTTGGATTATTTTTTTCGATCATTATTTAGATCGCACGTCGCTGGAAAGATTGCGAAGCTATTGTTTTCTTGGGTTAAAGTTTTCGACTCACTCATACCCGACGCGTACGCCGTAGACGCTGCAAGTTCAGTTTTCTTTTTCGGCGAGAAACGGAATTCAGAGATTTCCGCGAAAGATATAATCGGTTACTACCAAGGGAGCAACTAATTATCAGCTGTCAACCGGGTCTTGGGCGACATTTAGCTGTTCGAGTAAATTTTCAGAAATATTGTGCCACAAGAATTTTTGGGCGAGACTTGCATGATTTGGTTGGTCGGCAGTTGCCAATGCACCTTCGATCGTTTCCCATATGTTTTTGGGATCCTTTGGGTCAAAATAGTGGGCGTTTTCACCACATAGTTCGCGAAATACTTCAATGTCTGAGCATGCAACCTTACAGTTCATGGCCATGGCTTCGATCAAGGGCATCCCAAACCCCTCAAGAAACGAAGGGAAAACGTAAAGTTTCGAGTTGCGGTAGGACTCCAAGAGCGCGGATTCGCTGATGGAATCCTTGAATTCGACTATCGAGCCATTTTCTGAAGTAAGTTGCTTTGCCAACTCGCGCGCTTCTGATTGTGTACCCAAGTCTCGACCGACTAAAGAAATTTTCAGATTGGTGGGAGAATGAGCCAAAGCCTTGAGCAGGTTGATGTGATTCTTTCTCGATTCAAACGAGGCGACATATAGGATGTCGATGTTCTTCCTCTGCTTGCTATCTCCTATCAGGTAGTTTGGCGTAATTCCACAGTATGAGACGAGAATCTTGTGTCTGGGAACCCCGCATCGTGCAACGATATCCTCGCGGGAGTACTGACTAATAGTGATAATCTTATTGGAGCGAGCAAGCTGTGACTGTTGAAATCGGCTGGTCAGGAATGACAAGCCGCCGCGCTCGAATTCGGTGAAATTACGCAAATCATATATGAGTTGGTAGTGCCAATGCTTCTTGAGTGCTGAAAAGGGTATGGGCATGAAGTCGCTAATGACGTGGCCGCTATCAAGCGAGCTCAGTACGCTGCGCAGTTCGAGAAACGAGCGGAGCCTTTGTAGCTTGCTGGTATAGCGTGAAACGAAGACGCATATTTCAGCTGAAGCCCAATCGGGCTTTTCTCCGTCACACACAATTATCCGGAAATTCTCGCCAAGTTTGGAGGCAAAGATGCGACCGAGCTCATCAAAGCGTTTGTTGGCTCCTGTGTACAGATTCTTTCTGTAATAGAGGGATACGAAATATATTTTTTTCAAAGCTACACCATAATCAATTCGTGAATTGTATATCATCGCATCAAAAGCGAATGAAGGGTTGGAGGAACGCCGGACGGAACGAAAAGTTGGTCAGGGCACAGTTGCAATAATGAGCGAAAGCAAAAAAATTGTTCGAAATATGGCTTGGAATGTCCTCGGTCTTGGGCTTCCATTGATTGTCGCGATCATAGCATTTCCTGTCCTCATCGACGGTATGGGTGTCGAACGTTTCGGTGTCCTCCTCCTCGCTTGGCTAGTAGTCGGATACTTCAGCGTTTTTGACTTCGGCATCGGCAGAGCAATTACCAAATTGGTTGCGGAAAAGCGGGGACTGGATGCACGTGATGAACTTCCCGGTCTTATCCACACTTCTCTGTTCTTGATGACAATTCTTGGCTTGGTCGGGGCATTCGCATTTGCGGCGATTACACCCTGGCTTGTAAGCGACGTGCTAAAGATCCCGGGCAACTTGCTATCTGAGACGCTTTCGGCATTTAGAATTCTAGCGCTGTCAATTCCGATAGTTGTAATTAGCACAACACTTTCCGGTGTGCTTGAGGCTCATCAACGATTCCGCTTGGTAAATTCTGTTCGATTGCCGCTTGGAGTCGCAACATTTTTAGTTCCTTTGATGCTTCTCCCAATCTCGAATAGCCTCGAACTGTTTGTAGTCGCTCTGGTAGCGGTAAGGTTCTTTGCTGTTATAGCGTATGTTTTCATGTGTTTTGCCGTAGTAACTGGGCTGCGGTCCACATTCGCAATCGTGCCGGCTGTCATTCCGGTTCTCCTTAGACTTGGCGGTTGGATGACCGTCAGTAATCTGGTGTCCCCTTTGATGGTGTATTTGGATCGATTTTTTGTCGGTGCTCTGATCTCGATGGCGGCGGTAACTTATTACACAACTCCATACGAGCTTGTGACCAGAGCATTTTTGCTACCCCGCGCTGTTATGGGCGTCTTATTTCCGGAGTTTGCGGCTACCTTGGCTAGAGATCCGGCAGAGACTGCTGTTCTTTTCAGGCGATGGCGAAATTATATCTTCTCGATCATGTTTCCGTTTACGCTTGTCGTCGCTTCGCTTTCTGCAGATTTACTAAAAGTCTGGTTGGGACAGGAGTTCGCTGATCAAAGTGCAGTTGTTTTGCAGTTGCTCGCATTGGGCGTTCTGATCAACAGTCTAGCGCAATTGGCGTTTGGCCTAATTCAGGGCGCAGGGCAACCAAAGGTAACTGCAGGAATTCATATTGTTGAGTTACCATTTTATTTATTCATGCTTTGGTATCTTGTGAATCAATACGGTATCAACGGTGCTGCACTTGCATGGCTAATAAGAGTTGGCGTCGATGCTTTCGTGATGTTCTACTTCGCGTATCGAACTCTTCCCAAACAAAAGTCCCATGTTTGGCAAAGCATTGCCCTTGGCTTATTGGTTGGCTTCTTATTGATAGTCGGTCCCCGGCTTCCAAGTCTTAGCCTCAGGTTGCTATACGTCGCGGTCGTGCTTGCCGCATTCTTACCAGTTGTTTGGCTCGTCCTTTTGTGCCCCGATGATAGAATTTCCTTAAAGAATCGATTTCGTCGAGCGAGCCGGTAACGGGACTCGGGCATGGTCGTCAAGAAAGGGAGAAAGATGCGTGTGACGTTGATGGTGGGGACAGCTCTGTTCGTATTGTGCAGAGGATACCTCTATTTTACCGACCATCAAGATTTGGCGGCGATGCTGGATTTAGCGCTACTCCCAATCTATTTGCTTGCGTGTATAAAAGACCGTCGACATATTTACGTTAGTTTGATTGCCTACCTGCCGGCATCATCAATCTTCTATCTACCTACTGGGGCAATTCCGTTCGATTTATCGATGGTTATTATCTTGCTTCTGACAGTGACTGTAAGTAGAGAATTACCTAAACGGAAACTATCGAACGCAATCAAATACGCCCTGGTGTTATATGCCGCACTATGTGCATATCTTTCGATTAGCTTGTTCGTTGACTTGGTGGCAGGTTTGGGTGAGTCGCACGAACAGTTCAAGGTTTTGTACTATTTGTTTAATGCCGCCGCCGCGGGATACCTTTTCACGAAGGTATACGACCCGAGAGATCGTGTTCATAT
Organism: Proteobacteria bacterium UBA1847; assembly: GCA_002338605.1. Classification (GTDB taxonomy): domain Bacteria; phylum Pseudomonadota; class Gammaproteobacteria; order Steroidobacterales; family Woeseiaceae; genus UBA1847. The sequence goes on from DDIP01000259.1 coordinate 10,761, forward strand.
TCTCTCTGCGATAGAGGTCGCGGTTGTTGCGTATGTTGTTGCGAGCTGTGTCGGATATCTGTTTCCGTTGTCAACGTTTACCTGGCAGCTTGACTCGGGTGTTCAATTCAAATCACTTTTCCGTTATCCCGGCATGTCAAATAGCAACTACGTGTCCCACGTGTTGCTCGTACTTGTTGCACTACACCGCTTTATTGCACGTCGCGGCGGGGTCCAACCTAATCTCCTGAGTTATGTTGGCGTACTTTCGGTTATTGCGATTGCGTCTCAATCTCGGAGCTTCGTAGTTGCGTCCATCGTGCTAATTGCGACCTGGTGGGTGCTTGAGATGGCCCGCAATAAGGCGATCAGTTCAGTTAGACGTGTTCGAGTTAGAGGTTCTCGAGCTATTTTGGTTGCCGCGCTGATTGCAATGTTCGTCATCGTAATGTTCTCCGAGTTCTTCATGGTCCTCGGGCAGCAGACATTCAACCGTTTCAGTTCCGATAGTCGAACTACGATTAATATAAGCCGTCGATTCGACGAATGGGGTGGTACGTTCGCCTATTTTGCGCACTCGGATCGCAGCATGATTCGTGGAAACCTTTATTATCCTGAATCACTACGACCGCACAATGTAATCTTGTCAGCAGTACTGGTTTTCGGCGTACCTATTGCGCTAGTGTTCGTGTTTCTCATTATAGCTTTGGCGCTCAAACATCCGCTTTTGATTTTTCTGCTCTTAGGCATACAGGCGGAGATACTATTCGCAACCGGTCTCTACGACTTTCTATTCTTCGTGATCCTCACTGTTCTCTGTTCGCGTCAAAACTGGACCAGTGAAGATCTTGTCATTCTCAGCGCGTCGCCGTTTAGGGTCAGTAACGCAAATGCAGCCTAAAGTCTATGTAATCTTGGTCAATTATAATGGTTGGGCAGACACTATAGAGTGCGCGTCAAGCCTGCGAATGCTAAGCTATTCGAATTTCCAGATCGTAATCGTCGACAATTGCTCAGCGGACGATTCAGTCAGCAAAATTCAGGGTTGGGTTGGCGGTGAACGTAGACCTGTACTCAATGGTGAAAATTGCGAATACGAGTTTGGTGGATTAGACACCGGCTCACAAGTTGCTGCGTACTCATGGGTAGAAGCGATCACTCGTCCTCACCGCGGTCAATGTGACCTGCCGCTTATCCTCATCGAAAATCCGGAGAATCGCGGATTTTCCGGCGGCAACAACGTAGGTATTCGTTTCGGATTGTCGAGAGGCGATGCAGATTATTTTTGGCTTCTGAACAACGATACAGTGGTTGATGACGATGCGCTCAATGCTTTAGTTGAAAGGTTTCGGGAGTGTAGCCGTCATGAAGAATCTATTGCTATGTGTGGTTCACTGATTCTGGATTTTGATCGTCGAGACCAAGTTCAGGCATTTGGTGGTGCCATGGTAAACCGATTTCTTGGCTCAACTCGAAATTTATTCGCCGGGAAAGATGCCAAGTGTGATGATGTCATCCAATCAAAGAAATTGCCTGATTATGTTTCGGGGTGCAGCATGCTCGTTAAGGCTGAGAATTTTTCTCGTACGGGGTTCCTTGATGAAGCGTATTTCTTATATTGGGAAGATGCGGAATGGTGCTTCAGGTGTAAGAGGCGAGGAATGAGTTTGGCGGTGGCGAGTCGCAGCCGCGTTTGGCACCGCCGGGGAAGTACATCGGGTCGTTATCCAATAATTGCTTTTTACAACACCAGAAATTGTCTACAATTTTTTCGTGATTATCTCCCGGCCTATTTGGTCTTTTGCTTGATTGCCAAGCCGCTATTTTTCACAATTATTGCGTTGAAACACAGGAATTGGCCTTTTTTCCGCGAATCATTGCGAGGTTATTGGAGGTTTTTGAAAGGCGGCCGGAACGGACGGGCTCGTTGGTGAAATCGATGGTTGTACACTGTCACTCATAGGTTAGAATTAGCCACTGGCGCCGTGCTGTGAAGTTTGTGCCAGACAACTCTTGCAGATAATGGATTTGGTGAGGCTTGCAGCGGAGCTAGGGGAAGTTGCGCAGTTTGTCGACCGGCTCCGATAAGACGACAGGAATTCACGACTAACATCGAAAAGGCTAGTATTACAAATGAAGAAAGCATTATTGACAGGTATTTCCGGGCAAGATGGGGCGTACCTCAGCAAGCTTCTGATTAGCAAGGGTTACAAAGTATACGGAGCATATCGCAGAACCAGTGACCTGAACACATGGAGACTCGATGAGCTGGGCATTGGAGGCGAGGTTGAATTCATACCGTTGGATCTACTCGAGTTCAGCAACATTCTCCGAGTTGTTGAAAAGGTCGGCGCCGATGAAGTCTACAACCTGGCGGCTCAGAGCTTCGTCGGGGTATCCTTCGATCAGCCCATTTACACCAGCAACGCAAATGGTCTTGGAGTCGTTCGGATGTTGGAAGCGGTTCGCGTATCGACTCCAGACGCGAAATTTTATCAAGCATCGACCTCAGAAATGTTTGGGAAAGTTCAGCAAACGCCACAGAACGAAACAACACCTTTCTATCCACGCAGTCCTTACGGGGTAGCAAAGTTGTATGCCCACTGGATGACGATCAACTATCGGGAAAGTTATGGCATGAAAGCCTGCTGTGGTATTTTATTTAACCACGAATCGCCACTCAGGGGTCTTGAGTTTGTGACGCGCAAAGTTACCGCCGGAATTGCTAGGATAGCGGCAGGTTCACAGGAGATCCTTACGCTCGGCAATATAGACGCCAGCCGAGATTGGGGTTTTGCAGGTGACTACGTCGAGGGCATGTGGAGAATGTTGCAACAGAAAGATTTTGATGACTATGTTCTAGCTACCGGCGTGACACATACGGTCAGGGAAATGATAGAGGTCGCTTCGGCTGTAGTGGGAATAGATATTGAGTGGCAAGGTTCCGACGTCGACGAGCGTGGAATTGATTCGAAAACTGGAAAGCAAGTGATCGGAATCAGTCCTCAATTCTATAGGCCGGCTGAAGTTGATCTCCTTCTGGGCGACGCTCAAAAAGCAAAAAAGGAACTTGATTGGGTGCCGACGATGTCATTCGAGACGCTGGTTGAAGAGATGGTTGCTGCCGATGTCCGGCGATTTGGCTCAAATAGCAATTGTGAACCTGTGCAGCGATTCTGATTCTGTTGACTGTAATGAATTCACGCGCTTTAACCTGCGCAATGTAAACAACAGACAGCACGTCCTAAGTTGAATTGATATCGGCAGAGAGTCCGGATCAATTGGCCGAGTTGAATACGTAAGAGTATGACTGCCAATTCAAAATCCATCACCTATTTCGTAACCGAAGACTGGTATTTCTGTTCACATCGCTTGCAGCTTGCGGTAGCCGCGAAGGCTGCCGGCTATACCGTTTACGTCGTAACGCACGTTGAGTCGCACGGCGCCGAAATCGAGGCTGCTGGCCTAAATCTTATTCCGGTCAATCTTTCGCGACGCAGCAAAAACCTCTTCGTTGAGCTAATTTTTATCGCAAAACTTGTCCGAGTCTATCGAGACATAGAGCCTGACATCACACATAATGTTGCGCTCAAGCCCGTCCTTTACGGCTCAATTGCCGCTTGGCTGGCTGGTGTTCCAGCTGTCGTGAACGCGATGGCGGGACTTGGTTTCCTATTTACATCTGACAGGAAATTAGCTCGGGTGCTGCGTCCGGTAATCCGTGGGATGTTTAAGATTTTGCTTAACAATCGACGTACCGTCACCATTCTACAGAATCCAGACGACATAGATGCACTGTGCAGTCGCGGCACTGTTAACCGAAATCGTATTCGTCTTATTCGGGGTTCCGGCGTCGACACGGATGTTTATGAGGCACTTCCGGAACCCGACGGAATTCCGGTGGTTTTGCTCGCGTCGCGCATGCTTTGGGATAAGGGCATAGGCCAATTCGTTGAGGCAGCCGGTATTCTCAAAAGGGGAGGTGTCGTTGCCAGATTCGTCCTGGCAGGCGAAGGCGATGAAGAAAATCCTGGCTCGATATCGTCGGATCAGTTACGTGCATGGCACCAGGAAGGTAACGTCGAATGGTGGGGCCGCTGCAGTGACATGCCTACGATTTTCGCGGAGATTCACGTCGTGTGCTTGCCAACTGCCTATGGGGAGGGAGTGCCAAAAGTTCTTATTGAGGCCGCGTCCTGTGGTCGCCCGATTGTGGCAACCGACGCGCCTGGCTGTCGGGAAATAGTTATAGATGGTCAGAACGGGATGCTTGTTCCCGTTGGCGACGTCGAGGCACTTGTGGTCGCGCTGTGCGAATTATTACAATCGCCCGACTCGCGAAAGAGAATGGGACAGGCCGGTCGGCAACTCGTCATAGAAGAGTTCGCGCTTGAAAAAGTGATCAGCGAGACTTTGGATGTTTACGGTTCAATAACGAAGTGAGTAGGGTCCTGGTATCGGGCGCGACTGGTTTTGTAGGCCATCATCTCTGCGACTTGCTTGCGTCTCTTGGCAACGAAGTTGTCGGCACGACGCGGTCAAACACAATCGATTCTGGATCGTTGAGCTACGAATTGAAGACAATCCCGGACATCGGCGACGACGTTGACTGGAATCCGATTCTTGACGGCGTCGACTATGTCGTCCATCTGGCAGCGCGGGTTCACGTTATGCGAGATGTTGAGAAAGACGCACTTTCGGCATTCAGACGTGTCAACGTCGCTGGAACGGTTAATTTGCTGCGCTATCTCGGGAGTAGCCGGGTGAAGCGCCTGATCTACCTCAGTACGGTCAAGGTTCATGGTGACTTGACTAATGATAGACCTTTTTCCGCTAGCGATTCGCCTGCGCCTAACGACCCATACGCCCAGTCCAAGCTTGAAGCCGAGCAACATGTTGAACAGATCAGCGCTGAAGCCGGGCTCGAGACGGTGATAATTAGACCGCCCCTTGTCTACGGCCCCGGGGTTGGAGGAAACTTTGCTAGTCTCTTGAAAATGATACACAAAGGCATACCGCTACCGTTTGGCCTCATAAATAATTCGCGAAGCCTCGTTAGCGTTGAGAACCTTTGTAGCCTTATCTGCGAATGCTTAACAAACTCGGCTGCCCCTGGAAAAACATTTCTAGTGTCTGATTACGACGACGTATCTACGCCCGAACTCATTCGATTGGTCGCATCATCGATGTACCGGCCAGCGCGGTTGCTACCTGTGCCGGTGTCGATATTGAAACTTGCCGCGACGATGCTTGGGCAATCAGCGGCCATGTCTCGGCTGACTGGGTCCTTGCAAGTTGATATTGGAGAGACGATGCGAACTCTCAATTGGAAACCACCGGTTTCAGTCCCTGACGGTATTCGCACTACGACGGCTTGGTACAAACTGCAGCAAGCTGATGACTAGCTCGGATTGGTTAATGGCCGTAGCGGCACTCCTGCTCAGTGCATGTATTGCCGGCCTAATGAAAGTATATGCGCGGCGAGCAAAATTGTTGGACGTACCGAATGAGCGTAGTTCACATCAGGTAGTGACGGCCCGCGGCGGCGGACTAAGTATTGCTGTTGTATTTCTCGGCGCAATAATTTGGCTCTATGTCTTTGACAATTTCCCTACAGATGCCTTTTATTCTTTGTTGGTTGGTGGCGTTTTAGTCGCTGGCATTGGCTTTGTCGACGACCATCGCCACGTATCGGCCAAGTGGCGGATTCTCGTTCATCTCTTTGCCGCAGTTTTTGCAATTGTGATATTGGGTGGATTTCCGGAAATACAGTTTGGCTCCAAGTTTGTAGACATGGGAATAGTCGGTGACGCAATGGCGATTCTATTTACGATTTGGTTCATAAATCTCTACAATTTCATGGATGGCATTGATGGCATCGCTGCTGTTGAAGCTTTGTCTATCTGTGCAAGCGTGCTCCTAATATTGTTCGTTGGGGATGGTGGATACTTCGCGAACTTGCTGGTCGTGCTTGGTGCCGCCACTTTGGGCTTCCTTATTTGGAATTGGCCGCCCGCCAAGATATTTATGGGAGATGTCGGCAGCGGTTTTGTCGGTTTCATTCTCGCAGCGATTGCCATCATTTCGAGCATTCACGGCAACTTGCCGATTTGGTGTTGGCTTATATTGGGCGGTGTATTCGTTGTCGATTCCACTGTCACCTTGTTCACGAGAGTGATGAAAGGCGAGAAGTGGTACTCAGCTCACAATACGCACGCTTATCAAAAGGCATCTCGCCGGCTTGGCTCACATCGTGCTGTGACGCTTTCAGTACTAGTCATTAACGTTGGGTGGCTGATGCCAATCGCCTGGTTGGCATCAGTGCACAAGGAATCGGGTTGGTGGCTGACGGCAGGCGCGTGGCTGCCTCTGGTCCTCATCTCGTTGCACTATCGAGCGGGTCGTCCGGATCCGGCAAACTAATGTCGCGCGGGGTGTCAACAGTTTGGAGTCGGTATCGTTATACTGTCTTCGAGGCTGTTTGTTGAAACAATTAAGTTGGCAGCGACACCTCGCATTTGGTAAAGTTCTCCCACTTTTAACCCCGGTTAGGGTCCTCGATAAGGCTCAAAGTTAGTGAATCGACCTGCCAGATCACACGAACTTCAGGGTCGGATACGGCAATTTATTCAGCTATGTCGGCTCCGGATGCTCACATTGTCCAGATACAGCAAACAAGCGCTGATGATCGTGGCGGATGTGCTCGCGTATTCCATGAGTGCAATCGTTTCGTTCTGGGTTGTTTATGGCACTACCGAGTTTAGCGCGCCAGTCTTGACAATTGCGGCGATAGCCGTACTCGTAGCAGCGCCCGTTCATTGGGTATTTGGGCTGTACGCATCGATTATTCGTTATATGGGATTGGCACTTTTCGGAGTTGGGCTGAAGTCGACTCTTCTTGTGACCGCGATCGTGATGGCATCGGGTGCTCAAATGGGTGTCTTGAGTGCTCCAATTCGAGTTGGGATCGTATTTTGGGCATTCTCACTAGTTCTTGTTGTCGGCGGCCGACTTGCCGCGAAATTGTTCCTTAGTCGGCGCAATGTGAATCGGGAGTCCGTCATTATTTACGGTGCCGGAAAGGGTGGGGCGCAGCTAGTCACATCCCTGGTTGTCGGCGATGATTTCCTGCCGGTCGCACTGGTCGACGACGATCCCGACTTGCTAGGCAAGAGAGTCAGTGGGCTAACGGTACATTCCGCTGAAAAGCTAGAGCAATTGGTGTCAGCGAAAGGAGCGACTGGTGTCTTGCTGGCAATGCCAAGTGCGTCGCGTCGCCGACGACGACAAGTATTGCAGCGGCTTTCAGAATTCCCGGTTCACGTTCAAACCATGCCCGATATCAGAGATATCGTGTCCGGTAAGGCTCGATTTGACGATATCAAAGACGTTGATGTCGAGGATCTGCTTGGCAGAGATCCGGTCCCGCCAAACCTTAGGTTGCTAGATGCTTGCATCAAAGGCAAGGTTGTCATGGTAACCGGCGCAGGAGGTTCGATTGGTTCTGAGCTCTGCCGACAAATCCTGGCGCTGTCGCCAAAAAGGCTAGTGTTGTTCGAATTGTCTGAGGCGGCGCTTTATACGGTCGAAAGAATGATCAGGCAGACGGCGAGGGCGAGCGAAATTGAGTGCGATATCGTCCCGCTTCTCGGGTCTGTACATCATGAACGCCGAATTTTCGAAGTTATGAAAGCGTTCAAGGTCAAGACGGTTTATCACGCTGCTGCCTATAAGCATGTGCCTATTGTGGAGCACAATATTTTTGAAGGAATTCACAATAACATTTTTGGAACATTGTATGCAGCAAGAGCGGCGATTGATGCTGGCGCTGAGTCATTCGTACTAATATCCACTGACAAGGCTGTCAATCCTTCCAACGTTATGGGTGCGACTAAGCGCTTTGCGGAACTGATATTGCAGGCTTTGCACTACAAAGCGACAAAGACAAAATTCAGCATGGTTCGCTTTGGAAATGTTCTGGAGTCGTCAGGATCCGTCGTTCCGTTGTTCAAAGAGCAAATCAAACGAGGCGGCCCAGTCACAGTTACGCATCGAGATATCATTCGTTATTTCATGACTATTCCCGAAGCGGCGCAGCTCGTGATTCAGGCTGGTTCAATGGCATCAGGTGGTGATGTGTTTGTCCTTGACATGGGCAAGCCAGTGAAGATACTGGATCTCGCTAAGCGAATGGTCAACCTGATGGGTATGACGATTCGAGATGCTGAACATCCTGACGGCGATATTGAGATCGAGTTTGTAGGACTTCGCCCGGCGGAGAAGCTCTATGAAGAACTCTTGATCGGCTCGAACGTATCGGGAACCGGTCACCCACGAATCATGCGTGCCGATGAGGAATGTTTACCAAAGGAAGTGCTTTCCGACCTGCTCGATCAACTAAAGCGCGCGTCGCAGGAGCTTGATTTTGAGAAAGCTCGTGCAATTTTGTTGACCGCAGTGCAGGAATATGATCCTGAGAACGGTATCGAGGATCTGGTTTGGCTCCGCAAGGTAGCCTCCAATGACGCCACCGTTAGCGATCGCGTGATTGATTTTCCGCATCGCGACTAATCAACCCAATTCCAGAAAACAACTGTATAATCCCGCGCTGTCAAGATAATGGCTGGGAAGAAACGTGTCAAATCCGATCAAGAAAGGAATCATCCTCGCCGGCGGTGCAGGCTCCCGGTTACACCCACTGACACTTTCCGTCAGCAAGCAGCTCATGCCGGTGTACGACAAGCCAATGATTTACTACCCCTTGTCGATACTGATGCTGGCTGGCATTCGTGATGTCCTTGTCATCACCACACCTGAAGATCAGGATGCCTTCGTACGCTTGCTAGGTGATGGTAGTCAATGGGGCATTACAATCAGCTACGCCGTACAGCCGGACCCCGGCGGGCTCGCTCAGGCGTTTCTGATCGGCGAGGAGTTCGTCGCTGGCGATCCGGTGGCCCTGATCCTTGGCGACAACATCTTCTATGGCCACGGACTTCCGGAACAGCTGCGGGCAGCAGCCGATCGCGCATCGGGTGCTACTGTTTTTGCCTATCATGTCGATGATCCAGAACGCTACGGCGTCGTACAGTTTGATTCCGAAAGGCAGGCGATTGGTATTGAGGAAAAGCCCGCACATCCTAAATCGAACTACGCCGTTACAGGCTTGTATTTTTACGATGATCGCGTAACTGAATTTGCCAGGGCCTTGTCCCCATCGCCACGCGGTGAATTGGAAATAACCGATCTTAATCGCGTCTATCTCGAGAATGGCGCCCTGCAAGTCGAACTAATGGGACGCGGCGTCGCATGGTTGGATACCGGCACGCATGAATCGTTAATGGAAGCCGCCAATTTCATCGAAGTCATCCAACGGCGTCAGGGCCTGAAAATATCTTGCCCGGAAGAAATCGCGTTCAAGCTCGGCTATATCGATGCTGCCCGGGTCGAGAGTATTGCGAACGGTCTAAAACAGAACGACTACGGCAAGTATTTGTTGAAAATGCTGAGTGACACGGTTTTTTGATGCGGTTTATTGAGACAGACCTGCCGGGAGTAATTCGGATCGTGCCCGCTGTGCATGGCGATGATCGTGGCTACTTTATGGAAACCTGGCAGGCGAAAAAATTTCGCGAGGCGGGTATTGAGGCAGAATTCGTGCAGGATAATGTCAGCCAGTCATCAAGAGGGACGCTTCGAGGACTGCATTATCAGATTCGGCAGCCGCAAGGAAAATTGGTCCGCGTTGTATCGGGCGAGGTGCTTGACGTTGCAGTTGATATCAGGCGGGCGTCGCCAAGTTTTGGAAAGTGGGTTGGCGAAGTACTCTCTGGTGACAACAAGCATTTGTTGTGGGTACCACCGGGGTTCGCACATGGGTTTCTCGTCTTGAGCGAATCTGCGATTTTCGAGTACAAGTGTTCGGACTACTACGCACCGGAGCACGAGCGCTCAATTCGCTGGGACGACCCTGA
>DDIP01000004.1 GCA_002338605.1 Proteobacteria bacterium UBA1847
ACGCCGTAGCCGGACCCGATGCTCTTGATGCTCAGTTCATCCGGGAAATGCATGATAAAACGTCGATCGGGACTCAGGTCACCGGTCGAGTGCAAACCCTTGACAAAAGTTCCATCTTTTTCAATACGTTGCAGGGCTTTCTTACCCATTCTTGTCATCAGTTTCATGTTGACAGCGACGTACGGGCTGTCGGTGATTTCGACGCCGCAGCGAGCATAGGGTGAATCGACCGGCCCCATGCAGTACGGAATCACGTACATCGTGCGCCCCTTCATGCAACCGGCGAACAGCGCATCCACCTTGGCGTGACCCTCAGACGGTTTCATCCAGTGATTGTTCGGGCCCGCGTCTTCCCGGTTGTCGGTGCAGACGAACGTCAGGTGCTCGACGCGTGCAACGTCAGTGGGGTCTGAACGGTGCAAATAGCAATTGGGGTATTTGTCCTGGTTCAGCTTCGACAACGTGCCATCGGCCAGCATTTTGTCGATCATTTGCTGGTATTCCGCGTCACTGCCGTCACACCAGTGTATAGCGTCCGGAAGAGTGTGGCCGGCAACCTGGTCAACCCAGGCTTGCAGCGTTGAAAGTGTTGTCATTGGATTTTCTCGTTCGCGGGCGATAAACGGGGAGAAGTTTCCCCTGAAACAGGTCGGGCATTATAACCGCCTGAATTCAAAATGCAGCCCCATCAGGCGCACACGAGCGAGATTGTTTCGGTGTTGAGAATTACCGGTTGCAGATCCGCGGCGACCCGGCGCTCATTTCTGCTTCGAAACTCCGGATCGTGTCGAACTCGCGGTGCATCTCCTGTCTTGTACTGTCAAAGCTGAATCGCCATTCAACGACATCGACGCGGTCGCATTGATCGCTGCCCTGGTTCACGACCAGCGCGAGCAGCAGGGTATGCGTCGGGCCCGCGATGCCCTGGTTACCGTAGCTGGCAATAACCGCTTTCCGCGAAACATTGAAGAACCGGAACTGCCACAGGTACTCAACAAACTCGCGCAACGAATCATTGTTCATCGGTTGTGCCATCAGGCGTCCTGAGTAGCCGTCCAGCAAGTTCCGGTCGACACCGGTTCGGTCCGCATAATCGCACTTGAAAACCCGGGCGTAGCCTGGCGAGGTCGGGTCGCCGATATTGCCAACATCCTGTGTGTAGTCGAGTTCACGGACGAATTCGAAGTAGCGATCATTCTCGATCGATGTGACGAAATAGCCGTTTACCGCCCGCGAATCGTTATCCTCCTGCTCCCAGGCCTGTGCGGTGACGAGGTCGTTGGTGCAGCGTTCGTAGGAGTCGGATTCATCGAGCACATGGTGCAAGGTGAAGCTTCGCGTCGTGGTTTCAACACGCTCGTCGATGAAAAAGCCCGCGGGCACATCGTAGTCAGGGTCGTAGGCCTTGTTGAGGATTTCCGCGTCGTCAGGAACGCTCGAAACAGCGGCCGACTGCGTCGTTTGAGGCACGACTTCCTCAGTTGCAGCACCCGAACCGCCGCAGGCGGCTGCGATAGCGAGTACAGGAAATAAAGAGAACAGGGAGAGTTTCATCGATTCCGTCCGAATCTGTCCCGCGGTTCTGGCGCATTCCTTGCGCTATCCGGTTGCTGCTGTCGGGACAGGCTCTCGCCTTAAGCGGCGACTCCGTTCTTGCGCCAGATGGACAGTTCGTCCGGTGCCTGGACACCCATTTTCACGCGATTGTTGTTCGACGAGAAAATAGTGATCTCAATGGGGCCACTCTTGAACAGGTCGGCGAGGGTGGTTGACGGATCAATGCCTTCACCTGGCCTGATGAGAATGGATTCTGCGTCACGTCGGCTCACAATTAACATTGCTGGTATTCCTTAAGATCACGATTTAAATCAGGCCTCGGCGAGAGATCGATGACCAAAGTCACCGGATTCCCCGCCATGTCGGCCGTAGGTATTGGTGCCCGGTGTAACGCCCCGGAGCACCGAAAGACTGGATTCAAATTGCTGCTGACGAACGCGAATAATCGCGCCGTTGGTCATATTGAGGGCGCTGCTTTCAGCGGCGACGATCATCAGTTGTTGCCAGCGATTCCCGATGAGGTTGTTGTCGTCGCACCATTCGATCAGGTCAGACATCGGGTCCGGCCCAGCGGCAAAGCCGTATTTGGCGCAGGTATCGATGCGCTCCCGATCAAGTCGCTGAAGCTTGCTGACGCAGGCGCTCTTGTTCGCAACCGCGCGGTCAATGGCCTCGATATCCTGGGATTCAAGCGCCAGGCGTTCCTCTTCGAGCGCCTCCTTCAAGCCCAGCGCTTCGAAGACCGTGTCGTTCAAAAGCTCGACGAATCGGGTTCGCGCATCGGCGGGAGTGTGGGATGTCATCGCTATTCGCCAAATGACCGATCGAGACGGATCATGGCATCGGCAATGGCATCCGAGTCGATTTCGTAGTCGCCGCTTTCGATGGCAGTACGAATTTCTGCGACGCGTTCGGCATTGACTGCCGGCAAACTCTCAAGTGTCTTGTCCAGTCGCGCGAGGAGCTTGGCGCTGCTCGTGAGATTGACAGTGTCACTGGGCGGTACGGGGCGGCTTCCCGGCTGTTCCGGCCGGGCTGTGCCGGACTCGACCCTGCCGGAGGTCTTGGTCTCGTCGACCTTGTTGCCAATTTTCCCCAAAGTACCCTGATCCATTGGACCGATCCTGTTTGTCATAACGTTTAATCCTCAACGATCATTGTTGCTAAACCCCGTATCGGCCACTTTTGGCGATACTTTAGGCTCAGCGTGAAAAAATTCTGTGCTGTTTGAAACCAGTACCTCGACCTGCTCACGGGAGCGCACGATGCCTTCGACGACACGCCCGGAATTGATGTTCTGTACGCGAATCCGCTGATTCACTGCACCATCCATCATCGCGGTACCGAGCATCGTGATACTGAAGCCACCGGTATTGACCACCAGCGTCACGCTCTGGCCGCGCCTGATGGCGATATCGGCGGCGAACATGCCGGGCTTTAGCGTCTTCCCGGCGATAAGCTGGGTCTTGAGCCGCTGGCCGATGACCTGCTTCGGATCACTTAAGTATCCGCCTCGAATTCGCGACACATCGCGTTGCTCCAGCGTGATGTCATCTGCCGTCAGGACCTGACCCTTGATCAGGGTCTGACGGGCGACCAGCACGCCCGCCGTTACCACAACATCGACCGGTACGTAGACTTTCCAGGGCTTCAGGCCCGAGCAGCGCACACCGACGATCGTCCGGGCCGCGATTTCGGTGCCGCTTCTCAAGAAGCCTTGCAGTGGCTTGTCACAGTAGGGCAGGC
>DDIP01000176.1 GCA_002338605.1 Proteobacteria bacterium UBA1847
TCGGAAAACTGTTTCAAGGAAATAAAGCGGACCGAAGGGAGCCATTCCTAGAAACAGTTTTCCGGTCGACCCGGGATTCGTGCGACGCATTGTACGTAACGGCCCGCGAATCGTTCCGGAAAGTGTTTATCGGAATGGCTCGCTGCGCTGCGCTTTATTTCCTTTAAACACTTTCCGGAACGCTTCGCTGCATCGTCGCAGACGATTGTGCGATTTACTGATCGTGATATTGCGGGCTTAGCTCATGTACGGCGTCGACCAATGCTCCCAGGTGTTCCGGCTTGATGTCCGGCGTGATTCCGTGTCCGAGGTTGAAGACATGTCCCGGCCCGTCACCGTAGCTGGCCAGCGTATCCGCCACACCCTGCCGAATGACATCCGGGCTCTCTCGCAGAGTTGCCGGATCCAGGTTTCCCTGCAGCGCAACCTTGTCGGAGACGTATTGTCGTGCGGTGGCGAGGTCGGTTGTCCAGTCGACACCGAGCGCATCGCAACCGGTCTCGGCGAGGTCTTTCAGCAAGGGTCCGGCGCCCTTGGTAAAGACGATGACCGGGACCTGGCGGCCGTCATGTGTCCGGGTGAGCCCGTCGATGATCTTTTGCATGCTGGCCATTGAGAAGCGCCGGAAGTCGTCGGCTTTGAGGGCTGCGCCCCAGGTGTCGAATATCTGGACCGCCTGGGCGCCCGCATCGATTTGCGCGTTGAGATACACGATCGTGGCATCGGCGATTTTGTCCATCAGCAAATCGAGGACTTCTGGGGATTCTTCGGCGATTCCCTTGATGGTTGGAAATGTGCGGCTCGAGCCGCCCTCAACCATGTAGGTACCGACGGTAAACGGACTGCCGGCGAAACCGATCAGCGGGACATCGCCGTTCAGTTCTTTTCGTACCCGGCCAACCGTCTTGAACACATAGTCGAGTTTTTTCTCGACGTTCGGAACTTTTAGGCTCCTGATCGCTCTTGTGTCCTGAACCGGGCGTTCGAATTTCGGACCCTCGCCGCTGACAAAGTACAAACCCAGGCCCATGGCGTCGGGGATCGTCAGGATGTCCGAGAACAGGATGGCCGCGTCGAGCTTGAATCGGCGCAGCGGCTGCACGGTCACTTCGCAGGCGAGTTCAGGGTTCTGGCAAAGGCTCATGAAATCGCCCGCCTGCGCCCTGAGTTCCCGGTACTCGGGAAGATAACGGCCGGCCTGGCGCATGATCCAGACCGGGGTGCGACTTACCGGCTCGCGCATCAATGCGCGGAGTAAAACATCGTTCTTGAGTTCAGACATTAGTTTCCAACCTGTGCTTCGATTGACGCCTGCATGGCTTCTGCTGCGGCGCGCGGGTTTTTTGCGTCGCGAATGGGCCGACCGACAACAATGTAGTCGGCACCGTTCGAGAATGCCGTTTCCACCGTCACAACGCGCTTCTGATCGCCCATGGGTTTATTGTCGACCGGGCGAATACCCGGCGATATCACAAGCAACTTGTTGTCGACGTGCTCGCGGAGCTTCGGAACCTCGAGACCGGAGGAAATAACACCGTCGCAACCTGCCGCCAGCGCCTGTTTTGCGCGTGACAAGACCAATGCTTCCAGGTCGCACGCAAAACCCAGATCATCCAGGTCTCCTCGATCAAGGCTTGTCAGTACCGTAACGCCAAGCACTTTCAGCGTGTCACCCTTGTTTTCCGCGGCCGCCTCCATGATCGAGCGATTGCCGTGGACGGTGACGAAGCTCGCACCGCGATCCTTCAGCTGTCGCACTGCGGACCCGACCGTCGCTGGAATATCAAAAAACTTGAGGTCACAAAAAACCTTCTTGTCGCGCTCGAGCATCCAGTCGAGCAACTCGAAATATTCACCGCTCATCATCAGCTCAAGTCCGATCTTATAGAACGTGATGGCATCGCCCAGTTCTTCGGCGAGATCACGAGCGCGCTCACAATCCGCGACATCCATGGCGAAAATCAGCCGATCCTTACTGGGTATGTTTTTATGTTGCACAAAATATCCTTGTCTGTTTCTTACGCACCCGCGCGTCCAGGCGCGCTCGCGACGCCTGAGGGCGGTGATTCGTGCGGGTCCGAATTCTATCAGCCCGCAATGCTCTCGTGGGCTGTGATTGCGTAGCGATCGGTCATTCCGGCTATGAAATCGGCGACAACCCGGGCGCGTCCTGCCCCATCGAGACCGCGTGCAGCTTCGGCAAACTCGTCCGGCATGAGTCCTGCGTCGGCCATGTAGGCCGCGAAAAGGTCTTTGACCATGGCCTGAACCTCGCGTGTCATCGCAAGCTTTTTTTCGTGACTGTAGAGGTGCTTGTGCAAAAATTTCTTTAGGGCACTGTGCTGCTCAAACATCGCATCCGACATCGCGACCAGCGGTTTGCCGGCGTTACGAACCTCGTCGATGCTCCGGGGCGCGGCTTCGACAAGCCTGCGACGGGTCTCTTCAATCAGGTCGCTTACCACCGAGCCGATCATGCGGCGAATCACCTCGTAGATAAGACGGCGGTCGTCGAGACCCGGATAACGTGCCTGGACAAGTTCGAGGCGATCACCAAAGAGCGATTGCCGGCGCAGCTGATCGAGGCTCAAAAGGCCCGCCCGGTAACCATCATCGACGTCATGATTGTTGTACGCAATCGCATCGGCAATGTTGGCGAGCTGTGCTTCGAGGCCCGGTTGTTTGCGTTCAATGAATCGCTCCCCGACGTCGCCAAGATCGCGCGCATTGCGTTGTGAACAGTGCTTGAGGATTCCCTCGCGCGTCTCGAACATCAGGTTGAGACCGGGGAAATCCGCATACTTGGCCTCAAGAACATCGACGACCCGAAGTGACTGCAGGTTGTGCTCAAAACCGCCGTAGTCGCGCATGCAGGCGTTCAGCGTGTCCTGTCCGGCGTGCCCGAATGGCGTATGACCCAGGTCGTGTGCCAGGCAAATCGCCTCTGTCAGCGCTTCGTTCAACTGCAGGGCAACCGCTACCGTTCGACCGATCTGTGCAACCTCAAGGGAATGCGTAAGGCGCGTGCGATACAGGTCGCCCTCGTGATTGACGAATACCTGGGTCTTGTACATGAGTCGGCGAAACGCCGTCGAATGAATGATGCGATCCCGATCACGCTGGTACTCACCGCGATAGACCGAGGGCGGCTCTTTGTATCGCCGACCACGACTGAGTGATTCCTGCGCCGCATAAACGGCCAGCACTTTGTTCATCAGGACCTGGCGCCAACAATCTGCTGCAGGCGCTGGCTTTCGTAAGAGGTATCGATGTGCGCATCTCCGAGTTCACGCAACAGCACGAATCGAAGCTTTCCCTGTTTGACTTTTTTGTCCATGCCCATCGCCTCCATCCAGGCGTCGGCGGAAATCGCTGGCGGCGACGTCGGCAAACCCGCTTGTTCGATCAATGCCCGCAGCCTTTGAACATCGGCTTCCGCGATGCCGCTCAGTCGCGCCGCCATGATCATGCCGGCGGCGACCGCTTCGCCATGCAGCCATTCGCCATAGCCCTCGCAACGCTCGATGGCATGACCAAAGGTGTGCCCGAAATTCAGGATTGCGCGTCGCCCGGCCTCGCGCTCGTCGTCGGCGACCACTGCCGCCTTGATTTCACAGGATCGCTGAATGGCTTGAGCCAGCGCAGCCGGCTCTTTTTGCAATAGCGCCTGCATGTTTTCTTCGAGCCAGGCAAAAAACTCGATATCGCAAATGGCGCCGTGTTTGATGACTTCCGCCAATCCGGCCTTAAGTTCGCGGTCTGGCAGTGTCGCCAGCGTGTCAGTGTCAATCAACACCGCCTTTGGCTGGTGAAACGCGCCGACGAGATTCTTGCCACGCGGGTGGTTGACCCCGGTTTTGCCGCCAACCGACGAATCGACCTGGGCCAGAAGCGTGGTCGGAACCTGGACAAAATCGATACCGCGCATGTAGCAAGCCGCCGCGAAGCCGGCGATGTCGCCAACGACACCGCCGCCAAGTGCAATGATCGTCGTGTCGCGACCGGCACCGGTTTCAGCCAGGCGATCCAGTATCGATTGCATGGTGGCGATGGACTTGTGCGCCTCGCCGTCGGGAAGCTCGATACTGCCAACCGACTTCGCGCCGAGATTTGCCCTGAGCCGATCAAGGTACAGCGGCGCAACGCGCACGTTACTCACGATCAGGCAATCGGGTCCGCGGATGAATGTGGCCAGATCGTGGCCACCACCCAGCAGTTCGCTGCCGATGATGATCGGGTAGCTGCGGTCGTCAAGATTGACGGTGAGACTGGCGTGCACTGGCATGACAGAAGACTACATGAATGCAGTGAAGATCAGGACACCTGTTCGATAATTTCGTTGGCTACCGACTTCACTTTGCGTCCGTCGGTATCGACAACTATGTCGGCAATCTCGCGGTACAGCGGGTCGCGAACGTCCAGTAACGCTGTCAGGGTCTCTCGCGGATCGCCCGTCTCGAGCAGCGGGCGTTCCCGCCCTCGCTCCGTTCTCGCAAACTGCTGGTCGACGCTCGTAAACAGGTAAACAACGAAGCCGCGGCCACCAAGCCGGCTGCGGCTGTCGGGATCCAGGATCGCACCGCCGCCGGTCGCGAGTACGACGCCATCCATTTTGCTGAGGTCGTCAATGACAACCGCTTCGCGCTTTCGAAAACCCGGCTCACCTTCTTTCTCGAAGATGAAGGGAATATCCACACCTGTCCGTGATTCGATTTCATCATCGCTGTCAACAAATGTGAGGTGCAAGGTGCGGGCCAGGTAGCGTCCGACCGCCGATTTCCCGGCACCCATCGGTCCAACAAGAAAAATGTTCCTGGGATGCTTCATGAACGAAGTTGCCTGATAAAAGAAAGCCAACCCGAGGGTTGGCTTTGCAGTTTATTTGAGTGCCGACCGCCTAGTAAACGCTTGCGCCTTCCTCGAGGATGCGCGGCGTTACAAAGATTAGCAGCTCGGCTTTGTTGTCGAGCCGCTGCTTGCTGCGGAACATGGCGCCAACGACGGGGATATCACCGAGGAACGGCACCTTATTGATGGTTTCGCGACGCTCGGTCTCGTAGATACCGCCGAGGACGACCGTTTGACCGTCGGCAACGAGTACCTGGGTTTCAACGGATCGAGTATCGATACTCGGCACCGTTCCACCGAAGCCGCCAGTAGAGATAATCTCACCAACGTTATCCTTGCTGACGCGAAGATCCATGATGATGTTGTTGTCCGGCGTAATTTGAGGCGTTACGACAAGCTCAAGAACGGCTTCCTTGAACTGAATGGTCGTGGCACCAGAGGACGCCGACTGCTGGTACGGAATCTCAACACCCTGCTTGATCGTCGCTTCGCTCTGATTCGCCGTAATTACGCGCGGTGTCG
The DNA here is from genome assembly GCA_002338605.1 of Proteobacteria bacterium UBA1847. GTDB lineage: Bacteria > Pseudomonadota > Gammaproteobacteria > Steroidobacterales > Woeseiaceae > UBA1847. The sequence goes on from DDIP01000176.1 coordinate 5,371, forward strand.
AGACAATTTCGCCACGCCCTTCCGCTTCCAGCGCAGACAGCTCCAGGTCGACCAGGATGTCGCTCTTGATGAGCGCCAGGGAGAATCGTCCAGCCGCGTCCGCAATCGGAACATTGACGTTGTAACGCTCGTTCTGCGCCGGGAATTCGATCGGAGTCTGGCCAGTCGGATCGTTGAATGCTTCGGCAATCGAATCCGCGAAGTTGTTAGCGCCGGTGCCGGAACCGGACGTCACGAGCAGGTCGCGAGGGCCAATATTGTTGGTCGTAACACCCAACCGGATACCAAGGTCGCGACTGAAGTCGTCGTTTACGACAACAATGCGTGACTCAATCAGGACCTGCTTGATCGGAACGTCGAGGGTGCGAACCATACGACGGACGATTTGCAGGCGCTCTGCGGTATCCTGCACCAGCAACGTATTGGTACGCTCGTCGACACCCAGGCTGCCGCGCTCCGACAGCATGCTCTTGCTGCCTGAGCCGCCGGTAATCAGCGTTGCGAGGTCAGATGCCTTCGCGTAGTTAACCTGCAGAAATTCAGAATACGTCGGCTCGAGTTCACGGATGGCCAGCTGTGCCTCCAGATCCGCGGTTTCGCGAGCTGCAATTTCTTCGGCCGGCGCAACCATGATGACATTGCCGTTTTGGCGCATGTCCAGACCCTTTGTTGTCATCACGATATCAAGCGCCTGGTCCCAGGGAACGTTGCGCAATCGCAGTGTGACGTTGCCTTGAACCGTATCGGAAACTACGATGTTCTTGCCCGATGTCTCGGCAAGTAACTGCAGAACTGCACGTGTCTCAATGTCCTGGAAGTTCAGCGTCAGGCGCTGACCTTCGTATTCCTTGGTTGACGAGAACAGGCTTGACTCGGCATCTGCCGTCTCCGGAGCAGGATTGATTTCAATCGTGAATTCGTTGTCGGACTGATAGGCGAGTTGTTCGTACTTGCCGTCCGCAGAAATTACAATGCGTGCGTCTAGATTGGTGCGCAAGGTATCAACCGTTGTAACCGGTGTTGCGAAGTCCATTACATCAAGGCGACGCATCAATTCGGCCGGCAGACTGGTGTCTTTGAATACCGCAACGACACGCCCTCCCTCCTGGCGAATATCGACCGGCGTGGACGGGTCCGTCAGGTTGACAACAACCCGACCGCCACCGTCACGGGTGCGACGGAAGTCGACGCTTGAAATTGATCGGCTGCCCGGTGCCGCATAGGAACGGTCGCTGGTGGCTGCGGCGCTGGCGAACTGGGTGGAACCAGCGCTGTAGTCTTCTCCGTCACCTAGAATTACGGTAACCGTGTTGCCGCTGCGGATCGTCTCGTACTGAACCATGGAACCAAGATTCAGGACCACACGCGTTCGGCCGTTGGCCTCTGCGGTCAGGACGGTGTTCAGCGGTCCCAAATTGACGTCACGACGACGCGAGCTCAGGCCCAATGCCGTATCCGGTAAATCGAGCGCAATTCGCGCCGGATTTTCGATGGTAAAGGCAAGCGGTTCAGGCGCCGTATCACTCATGATGAGTTTCAGCTCGACGCGCTGGCCGGGCAGGCTTTGAACCTGAATATCCTGCAGCCGGTTACCTTCCTGTGCGCTAGCAGACGCGCCCCAGAAAAGCAGCAGCGCCGCTTGTGCCAATACAGCCATCTTTAACGTCGGATTACGGCGTCCGGCTGTCGGTTTGAATTTGAACATCATTCCTATAACTCCCAGTTCCATGCAGGTGTCAGTCTGAAAGACCAACCGCGGCGTCTCTTTCGATATAGCCGCCAATACCATCAGAAATAATCTCTACCAAGCCGATTTCCGATTCAGAAATTTCCGTAATTCGTCCGTCATTCTGGCCCATGTAGTTGCCGGGAGTGACACGGTGAATCAGACCGTCTGAAGTTTGTACCAGGCCGTACATCGTCTCGCCGATGTGCAGCGTACCCACCATGCTCAGGGTATCGAGCGGAAAGCTCTCGAGGTATTCGCGACTGCGTTCGACATCCGGCCTCGGGCCACCGCCCTTGCCGCCCGCCTGGGGCGTATCCGGTCGGAATGGCGAGCGCAGGCCCTGAACATCTGCAACATAACTGAAGACTTCGTAAGGCGTAATTTCCGGCAGCGGTTCGATACGACCGCCAGGACGCGCCTTGACTTCGTTGATGTATTTATCGAGGTCATCACCACCGCCGCCGCAGGCAGAGACGCCGAGCGCAAGCAGCGCCAGCAGCAGTCCGTTTCTGAGTGATTGAGAAGTGCTCATCAGTTAGCCTCCTCATCAAGATAGCGGTAGGTCTGCGCAGTCACTTCCATACTCAGCACATCGTAGGCGTCGGTCGTTTCCGGCGTGATCGTGATGTTGTGCAGCGTTACGATGCGAGGCAGTGCGGCAATACCACTGACGAAATTGCCGATCTCATGGTAACTGCCGGTGAGGCGTATCTGGATTGGCTTTTCCGCATAGAATTCCTTGGGGATTTCCGCCTGCGGCACAAAAAGCTTCTCCTGGAGTCCGGCGGCCAGGCCCGTCTGCGAAATATCAACAATCAGGCTGGGAATTTCAGTTTCACCCGGCAGTTGTCGCAGCATGGTTCCGAAGGACTGTTCGATCTGCGCCAGCTGCGCCTTGTAGGCATCGTAGTTCACGGCCTTGCGCTGCTTGTTCTCAAAGGTGGTTTGCAACGCCAGCTGATCCGCTTCGGCACGCAACAGCTGCGGGCGTTTGTCTTTAATAATTGTGAACCAGATTCCGAGACCGACCACGCCGATGAACACGAGTACAATGACAGCGGCACGAAAAGCCAGCGGCCAGCGGCCAATGTCATTTACGTCAAGGCTTTGGAGTTCGTCTACGAGACTCATACGTCGTCCTCCAGTTCAGCGTCCGAGCGAACCTGTTTCGCGTAGACGACGAATTCCGACTGCCTGGAACTTCCAGACTGCTTGGTTTCGACGCGTTCAACTTCGGGGTCCGACAACCAGACAGAAGCATCGATCTGGCGCATCAGTGCGGAGACTCGCGTACTCGATTGTGCAATGCCGCGCAGCTCGACTCGTGAGCCGGTTTGCTTCATACCCGTGAGGTACACACCTTCAGGAAGCTGGCGCACAAGTTCGTCGAACAAGTGTACGATTTCCGGCCGACTCTTCTGCAGTTGTTCAATGATTTCCATTCGTGCGAGCAGTCGTTCCTTCTGTCGCTCCAGGCTGTCGATTTCCTTGATGTCCTCTTCAAGGATCGCGATTTCGGCCTTGAGACGATTATTGCGCGACTCCTGTGCCGAGATCAGCTGCGAATAGAAAAGCATCGTCAGCATAACAACAGCGATACCCGCAAGAACGGCGCCGCCCATCGCGATGCCGAAGTCTCGCTGGCGTTTTTGCCGTTCCGCTTCGCGCCAGGGGAGTAGATTAATACTAGGCATTAGTCAAAGCTCCTCAATGCAAGACCGCAAGCAGTAAGAAGTGCTGTCGCATCTTTGTTTACGCCCTGTGATTTGGCTTTGGATGAAATCTTCATTTGCCCAAGCGGGTCGCCGACTTCAGTCGGGATTCCCACTCGACTCGAAATGACGTCTGCGATTCCCGGGATGTTTGCGCAACCGCCACAAACCAGGATCATGTCGGGCTGTTCACGTCCACCGCCGGAGGCCAGGTAGAACTGCAGCGAGCGACTGACCTGTTGTGTCATGTCATCAATGAAGGGTTCGAGTACTTCCGGTTGATAGTTGCTTGGCAAGCCGCCCTGCTTCTTCGCGCGCCCCGCATCTTCCATTGACAAACCGTAAGTGCGCATGATTTCTTCGGTCAGCTGCTGGCCTCCGAAGTTGAAATCTCGCGTGTAAACCACCTTGAGATCCTGCAACACACTGAAGGTCGTGCTGCTGGCACCGATATCGACAACCGCAACCGATTGTCCGATGCCACCGTCTGGAATCTGGTGACTGAGCAGGCGGCAAGCATTTTCAAGTGCAAAAGCCTCGACGTCCACGATCTGTGTCTGGAGACCGGCGGCCGCAACGGCATTTTGGCGCTGCTCGACGTTTTCGGTTCGGGTTGCAACCAGCAACACGTCCATCAGCTCCGGATCCTTTTCATTCGGTCCGATCACTTCGTAGTCGAAGCTGACCTCTTCCATCGGGAACGGTATGTACTGGTCCGCCTGGATTTCGACCTGGCCTTCAAGATCTCTTTCGGAAAGGCTCGATGGCATCTGGATGACTTTGGTAATAGCCGCATCACCACTGATGGCGACGGCTACATCGGTTGCCTTGGCCCCTGCGCGTTTGACTGCGCGGCGAATGGCTTCGCCGACGGCCTTGGCGTCAACGATTGCTTTTTCATTCACTGAACTCGGGGGGGTTGGCTCTGCTGAATAGGACTCGACCCGATAGCGCTTTCCACTCTGCGAGAGCTCTATCAATTTAACCGACGATGTCGTGATGTCGAGGCCCAGCAACGGCTGTGATTTATTGCCAAAAAGCACGTTTTTTTCCTTCTAAGTC
>DDIP01000128.1:0-6391 GCA_002338605.1 Proteobacteria bacterium UBA1847
GTTGCCCTCCCATCCCGGCCCGGCCTGACTGGACCAACACCCCTCACACGACCCCAGCAGGAGCCAGCCCAGCCATGCCCGACCCCGACCGCATCATCCGCCTTCGCACCGTCCTCGCCCGGACCGGCCTGTCCCGCTCCACCCTCTACCGCAAGATCGCCGAGGGCACCTTTCCGGCCCAGCTCCGCATCTCCGTCCACGGCGCCGGCTGGCGCGAATCCGAGATCGACCGCTGGATCGCCGACCCGGTCGCATGGCGGCGGGAAGGGGAGGGGCGGTGACATCGTGGGATCACGTCGCCTCTTGGCAGCCAAAAACAGATAGGGTGGCAAACTTGCTTGTCGGTCATTTTAACGCTATATACCGTCAGTATTACTGTGGGAGCGCTGCCATGCAAATCGCAAATTTCACGGAAGCCGGTCAGTTCGAGCCGCGCCGCATCGCAGCCGCGCTGCGCACCTCTGCCGAAGAGGTGGCGATGACGGTCGGACTGGGCAAGGACGCCTTGCAGCGCCGGACCCGGATCGGTTCGGACAAGACTCAGCGCCGCCTGCGAGAACTTGTGGAGATCCTGAACAAGGTCGAACCGCGCTTCGGCTCGGCGCTGATCGCCTATGCCTGGTATCGGTCCGAGCCCCTGGCCGGTTTTGACGGACGCACCGCGATGCAACTGGTGCAGGACGGCAAGGCGCAACAGGTGCTCGAATACGTCGACGCGGTGGACGCAGGCGTCTTCGCCTGATGGCGCTGACCGGCGACGCCTATCGTGGACCGCTCTACCGCGCACTGAACCCCGTCTATGCCCGCATGCCCCTGTCCGGGCGCGGGGCGGAACTGTACGGGGGGCGGTTCAACCCCAAGGGCACACCCGCGCTCTACTGCGCACTTGACCCGGTCACGGCGCTGCGCGAGGCGAACCAGGTCGGCAGTCTGCAGCCGACGATCCTCGTCTCCTACCGGGCTGATATCGCGCCCATTTTCGACTCGCGTGACAACGGAAAGCTTGCGCCCTACGGCATTACGCCTGTGGCGCTGGCCGATCCCGGCTGGCGCCTCGCCATGCTGGAGGGGCGGCGGGCGCCAACGCAGGACTTCGCCTGCAACCTGATCGCTGAGGAATATGCTGGTCTACTTGTGCGCAGTTTCGCGAAAGGTGCCATGGAAACCAACCTCGTCCTCTGGAACTGGAGCAACGAGCGGTGTTCGCTTGAGTTGATTGACGATGAAGGGCGGCTGGACAGGGTATGATATTCGAGCAATATGGCGCCCAGCGAGAAAGCCGATCGAAACCGCCATGGCGCTCGTCAATCAGAACAGTCATATGGACCAGTGGAGCTCCCCGAAACCGGACCTCGCACCGCTCGAATTTTAATCTGAACTCGATTCCTTGGGAGCGTCTGCGACAACATCTCGTTCATCGACAGTCTCGTTGGCTATTGGCGTCTTATATTTGCTCATTATCTCAGTAAGATTCTTTGGTTCGTAAGGTCCCATGAGGGCTATTCTTGCAATAGCTTGAGCAAGCAAACCTGGACTGCAAGCCTCAGTAGACAAAGCAATTCGCGGATTGTAGATACTCTTGATGCGCGCACATTGTTCATTGAGATATGCCGCGGAACCTGACGTGTCTGGAACCCTTCCACGACCAAGATTTCTTTGCTCAAGTATGTCGCCACTTGCTTCCAGGAAGACGATCTCGCCCTGCTGAAAATCTTTGTCGCGAGTCACTCTGTCTTCGAGAATTCGAGTCTTCTCGGCATTCTCCGTTTCATTGTTTGAGAAGGCATATAGATCAAGAGGCGCACGATCCATGAAATGAAAACCAACGCCAGCATCACACATCCGAAGATTCTTCTCCTTCAATTCCAAGTACACAAAATCATCAACTTCCTTTTCTTCCTCTGGACTAAGGGTTTTGAAGCTGCGGTACATGGCCTCAGGCGGCGGGCGCGTCCACTCTTCAAATGTGTTGAAGCACCTGAGATGCTCTATGACGGATGACTTTCCAACAGCCACAGGTCCCGCAACATAGTAGTGAAAACGATGACGTCGATCTGGTTCAATCGAATCAATGGCATCACGGAATTCGCGAACGTCTAAATTGAGTATATGGAAAAAATCTCGGATTTCAGATGACGTCAGAAAGATTGTAATTAGGTTATACAACTCCAAATTTGCATCGAAAACATCTTGCAGCTGAGTCTTGCTGAATGCATCATCCCCAGATATCCAATAGATCATATAGTGGTGATTTGCTGGTGCCTTTTCCCGATTGCGCCGCAGATAGCTCTTCAAGGATCTATCACTCAGCGAGTGCCCGACTATAAGCACCGTGTTCTGAACGAACCGCAAGAAGACATACTCATTGCTGACTCCTGGGGATCTCAGCATTGCGTCTTCAAAAGAATCCTCAGTGAAGATCAGTTGAGGGCTTCTCTTCTTCAAGCTGATTCGAGGTAGTACGCCATTTACGTGATAAATAGTTGTTGTCTCTGGCCGCTCAACAAGAGGGGGGTTCCACACAACGGTAAACGGTCTGCCGTTTCCCGGAGCGCTCAATTTGATCTGCTGCCCGATGGCTTCGTCGAGTATATCATCGAAATTGAAGTTTATAATTAGCGACAGCTTCCTTGAAAAGTCACGGAGCTCTGCCAAGAATGGATGCCGACTGAGAATGTCAGCGTGGTTGTTGGGAACGTCGCGATAGATAGCCTTCTGAATCGATGTCGCCCATTCATTGCTGAGTTGTGCTTCTCTCAGCTTTGCCGGCACCTCTGGACCTATCCCAGACTTCTGGCGGTGGTATAGGATTTGCCCCAGATACTCCGGACTTAGTCCCTTGCTTTTGTGATGCTCGATGTCCTTTGCCAGTTCTGAGGGCTTCTCCGCCAATCGGTCGAGCAACCCAACCCAACCAGGTACGCCTGCGTCGATTGAAATGCCCGCACCAGTGACCAGCGAGAGATCTCCCTGGTGGACGCGTTGGTATATGTGACAAAGATACCTTGAGAGACTGCGCTGGCGTTTGATGGCCTCTTTAAGCACTTCCATGCTCCGTTTGCATCAGGTTGATCAAATGTGGCACTGAACCCTCCGCCTCTGGATAATAAGTCTTTGCCACTTCCATGACGTTCCATATCCCTGATCGGACAACCGCCTCCCTGTCAGAATAGCGTCCAAGCCAATTCTGACTTGGCCTCTCCAGAGGCAGCCAGTTCTCGGTCAAGAGTGCGATAAGCTGCCGTTCTGCTTTGGCGCGTAGACTGTCCTTGCTAGCTTCATCATCAATGTGAACAACAACAACCTCCAGCTTCGCAAGATAGTCACTCACCTTTTTCTCGAGCCACGCTTCAGAAGCCCTAGTGCTCGCATTGGCTTCGTCAGAGTTTCCCCATTGATCGGCATGCATCTCATAGGAATTTCGTGCCATTAGAGAGGCCCCGACATGAAGTCGGAATATCGAACCGCGATGATTTCCACTGCCGTCTTGATTGCCGAGATGATTGCGAAGGCGTGTCCTCAGCAAAGAGCGCGAACCCGCGCTTACAGCATGTGTGCCAATTCGAACGATCCGACCCGACTGATGCCATCGATTGATTTCGCTTTGATCTATGAATATATAGAGCCCCTTGTCAGGCAGTTCTTGTCCCGCCAGTTCGCTGAGTAGAAAGGTTCCACGTCGGGATCTCAGGCGCTCGATTTCTTCATAAAGTCGCTGCAAATGCTCGACTCTGTTCATGTAGGCAAGGGCTTGTTCGTGCCAATCCGCAATAAACCTCTCCTCCACATTCCGAAGAGGTGCTAATGGCTCGAGATTTGAGGAGCGCAATTCTATCTCTGCGGAAATCGGATTTGAGTATCTATTCTCCATCAGTAACAATAGTTGTCCGCCGTTGGGGGCCGCGTCTTCAAGCCGGTCAACTACACTGCTGGCCCATGCATGAATAGAGCTTTCGCTTAAGTGATTAATCGAGACGTCGTAGGGTGGTATGGTTTCATCGAGCTTCAAAAGCCCGTGCTTTGCCGAAACCACAAACGTATGATCGCAGTAGCGTTCAGCCAAGGAGAGCGCCGCCCTAAAGCGATCGGAAACATAGAGATCACGAGCGCTTTTCTTTCTTGCCGTTTTCTTCCGACTGCATCCAATGAGGCAAATACAACGCCCTTGAAAGGCGCCGTCCAAGACGCTTGAGACGTCGTATGTCGGTGCAACAAAGAGGTCTGGTTGCTCATGCATACTGTTTATCGCCCTAACGCAATTTCTTACGGCGCAAGCCAGGGGTTGGCCTCAAGCGGTTGACTTGACGCTTCGCGGACCATTTGGTCCGAATACTATCTGATCCACGGTAACCTAAAAGTGCGTACATTGCAGTGTACCAGTCATTAGTCGTGAGCCTCAAGCGCTCGGAAGGTTGAGCTTCTCTCGATAGACACCTATGCGTTTTCGTGCCTTGTCCACCACGTCCGAGTAGAACAGAAGCTCCGAGTAGAGTTGGCCGATGGCAATCTGAGTATCGGGTTCTTTTACGTCATCTGTGCTAAAGAAGCCATTGGCGCCTGGAAGACGGTTATACCCTCGGAGGCGGATGGGATTTATGGTGTCGCCAATGAGGTATCCATAGAACTTCTTCAGGCGGCCTTTGGACTTCGCCGCGAGCAGCGTTGCGTATTCCATGAGATCGTTGTCGTGTTCGTCAAGGCTCACACCGGGCGCCTTGAATTCAACTATCACTACCGAACCTTCTGCGTTGAACAGCGCGATGTCCGGGCGACCACCGCTATTTTCATCGGAGATCCGGTCCAAGAGATCGCCGACGGCATCATCAATGTCGGGTTCAAATAGGGTATCGCTGCCGTCCCACTTGATTTGGCTCAAAGGTTTATCCGAAGCGATGTACTCGTAATAATCGTACTCTTCGCTCAGCAACCATACATCGTGGTCTGTCACCTCCTTGCTGTCCTTTCGCATCGGAAAGAAGATGTTGTGGATCAGCGCCTCGTTGCGGCGGCGTTTCCCATTAGGCAAGTGGGTCTGGACAAAGAGTCTCTTCTTCACGGCCAAATCTAGGACATCGATCAAGTTGGAGCGCCGTACAATGAGTTGTGAAAGGTTAGCCATATCGATCGTCTTTAGTGAAGATGCAAACTCCCAAGAGAGATCGTTGATCTTCTGACGGAAATCGTCGCTGTCTGGCTCGAGCTGCTTAATTGCTTCCTTCATCGACAGCAGGCTCGAGGTCTCGTCTACGACTCTCTCTTGAAGGTTCGTAAGTACGCGTTTCGCTACGTCACTCGGAGTGTCACCAAACTTCACCCGCGTATTGGAGTATGAGAGCATCTCCTCGGACACGCCAAAGTCCTTGGCCACACCATCCACAATCTTTTCCCGTGTCCAGTCGGGTGGAGTGATCATCTCCTGAACTACGTTGTCGAGTACCCCGAAAATGTCTTCGAAAGTGATCTGCAAGTCACCGAAGATGTCGGGTCCACCGTTCTCCTCTGGGATTTTGTCGAAACCATCGCGCTGCTCGTTCACGCCCTCATCGAGAAGTTGACCCTCCACCAAGATGATGTGGAAGTAGCCATCGATGGAGTTGTTCTCGAGAGTCTTGGTCTTTAGGTATCGCCCTGTAATTATCTCGGCGATAGAGGCTTTGGCGCAGAGACCAACCAAGTTTCGAGGCAGCGGATACTTATTCTCATCAAGTTTGTAATGGGTAACGATGAAGTCTGCCGATACGCCTTGCCCGCCATCAAAGTGCTCGACCTTTACCGGCACTACAGACGTGTGCTCGGGGATATCGCTCGACTGAAGCGTCTGGTGCGAAATTGCGCCGTCCAAGTCGCTTCTTATTTCGATGTTGAAGTCTTCAAGCTCCTCCTTGAGACTCACAAAACGCTGCAAAAAGTTGAAGAGAACGTGCTGCTTGATCGAATCTGCCTGATAGAGCCGCTGAACGCTAACAGCCGAGAAAACTGTGCCGCCCAGTTTCGGTTCCACCCTTGAAAGGGTTACCTTCGTTCCGATCTCGCCCGCTCTTCGCGCCTCGATCCGGAAGTCTTCTGGCTCTATAGCTTTCCGATCCGCCACAGGAGGCAGGTAAACATGGTGCAGATCATCCACTGTCCGATAAACCGACGAAATCGAAAGTTCGGTAAAGTGGTGGAAGAACTGGACCCTGCCAGTGCCCTTGCACTTTCCGATCCCGGGTATATTCAGATCGTCTTTGTAGGACGTGTCTTTTGTTAGGAATGCCTTGAGCTGCGCGGGCCCTAGGCCGCAGCCATTGTCCTCGCACTCGATCGTGAGATCATACCGCTCACCGATTAGGTCGGCCCGCGTTGCGGTCACCCGGAGTTTGGCCTCAAAGGGGGGGGGCGTGGCTTCGTC
>DDIP01000128.1:6491-7055 GCA_002338605.1 Proteobacteria bacterium UBA1847
GGGGGGGGGCGTGGCTTCGTCTGAACGGCGGATGAGGTATGCGTCAATGCTGTTCGCGAGCAATTCATCCACCACGACCAACGGATTCTTGCTGATACGGGTGTTTTTCAGGCTGCCGCGGATGTCCAGCGTCACGTCTCGTCTCTCACCTCTTGATTTGCCTCTTCATCCGTTTAGGAAGAGCACAGTGTGCGGTCAATGGCGGCAGCGTAGTCTCGCTCTCTCGGCACCTGGCGTCCATGAAAATTCGATAGCTTGCTCTGCCTCGTGCGTCCGGACGCTACGTCTCGTGCAAAGATCCACTGTGCTCGGTCCCTTCCGAGCTTGCGATCTCAATGAGCACTATCCTCTGTTCAGTCGCTCCGCTGCGGTCGATCAGCCCTTGCCAACCCCTCGCAGCGGGCTTTTTGGAGTCCAATCCGGGCCCTCCCACCCCACCAAACCCCACCTCACAACCGAATCCGACTGATGGGATTTATGGTGGGACAGATCAACGGTGAAGCGGTTTTTCCGTTTAAGTTCAGTGACTTATGGGGAAGAAATGGCAGCCCGTAGGGGAGTCGA
>DDIP01000129.1 GCA_002338605.1 Proteobacteria bacterium UBA1847
ACGGTGCAACAGGGCATCGATCGCGAGGATTGCTGGGTCACGCATCCGGCATGACGGCAGCAACACCGTGATCGGCTGTTGCGATTAAGCTAAGAGTTGCGCCAGGGGATGGCGCAATGAAGTGAAAGCCTGGCAAAGAAGCGTCAGGTTGGGGCACAGCGACTCGCAGGGCGAGGCAAACCGCGTTGGGTCACTAAGAGGGGATTGTCGGCTCAGGCCGCGCGCTGTTTTTCACAATCCCTTCCAGCGCTTTGGGCGCTCCGTATTTCGGAGCAGGTGTCGTTGATATACCGCAACGACGACGGTGTTAATGCGAGTACTGAATCAACGGTTTTTCGCGTTGATAGACGATACTCTATCGCCTGCGTGCCGGACAGGCTAGCGGAAAGTGGGGCACGCCGACTGCCCCACTTTTTGGTCGAAATCCCGAGGAATGGCAATGGTGGCGACTAATCATCCACGATCAGGGAGTAGCTGGTACTTCGCCCGCCACCGGGGTCCTTTTGCAAAGCTCCCCGTTCGATCAGGTCCAGGATGTCGCGATGCGCCGTGTCTTGTGAGCACTTTGCAATCTTCGCCCATTTGGACGATGTCATCTTCCCTTCGAATCCGTCCAGGAGTCGGTTGAGCACCTTGATCTGGCGTTCGTTCAAAGCTGTCGTAGCGAATCGCTCCCAGAAGCGCGCTTTGGCAAGGACAGTGGACAACGTTTCATCAGCGGCAGCGATCGCACGATCGAGGCAGGACAAGAACCACGTTTGCCAGCGGGTCACATCGAGCTCGCCTTTTTGCGTCCATTCCAGTGTGTGGTAATAGTCCTTGCGCTCGTTACGAATCTGCCCGGACATGCTGTAGAAGCGCTGCCGGCTTTCATCGGATCGTGACAGCGCCATGTCCGCGATGGCGCGGGCGATTCGGCCATTGCCATCATCGAACGGATGAATGGTCACGAACCACAGATGCGCCAGCCCGGCTTTGAGAATCGGGTCGGTTTCAACGGGGGCGTTGAACCACTCGAGGAAGGTTTCGATCTCGTGTTGAATCCGGTTGGCCGGCGGTGCTTCATAGTGGACCTTCTCTCGTCCCATCGGGCCGGACACGACTTGCATGGGACCGTCGCTGTCGTCGCGCCATGTGGCGACGGAGATTTTGTGCATGCCGCTACGCCCGGTAGGGAACAGGGCGGCGTGCCAGCCGTAAAGCCGCTCTACTGTGAGTGCCTCGTCATACTTACTGGTCGCATCAAGCATCATGTCGACGACACCATCGACATTTCGGTCAGACGGAATGAGCCCGGCGATGTCCATGCCCAGCCGGCGGGCAATGGACGATCGAACCTGGTCGGGCTCGAGCTGTTCGCCCTCGATCTCGCTGGTCTTGACGACGTCCTGGGTCAATGTCTGCAGGTGCGCTTCATTTCGCAGGTCGAAGCCGAGGGCTTCCATCTTGCCCAGGAGCTTCCCCTGGGCGCGGGATACCTGGCCAAGCAACGTGGATAAAGCGGCCTGATCCCATGTGAACGCCGGCCATTCGGCTTGCTGCCAGATGTACAAATCTTAATCTCCGCATGAATTGCGGAGATTATGCGGCCTATTCTCCGCAGAAGCAAGGTTATTTTCCGCATAACTTGCGGAGAATTAGTGGGCTATTCTCCGCATCGATGGTGCTAGATTGTTGATTTATCCGTTCAGTTTCCTGAAGCAACGCTGCCAATAGCGAATTTCTGGAGGATCTTGGAGCTCGGGTGGTTCGCCAAAGAGACAAGCTTATTGGCGAGTGCAACTGGCATGAGCGCGTTGTCGTACATATCACACCGCAACAATTCGATGTTTAGAAGCAACACGGCCAAGTTTGTGTAGTCTGCAATTGACGCGGTCTTTTTCCTCGTTATTGCGGCAACTGTTGCGACGTGAGTCCCGCCGCGTCGATCGTGAAAGACTAACTTGTTGCCATAGTAGCTGGTAGAACCATAAGCTTCTTGGGGAGCCTTTCCGGGCAAGATATAGCGATATACGTAATCGTCATCCAGTAGTAAGACTTTGCCCGGCTTGAGCAACTTACGGACTTCGTGTGCGTGCTCAACGAAAGAGCCACTTTTCTCGAGACCGACGAGATAGAGGTCGTGAGTCGCAAAAAGGAAAGTTACAAGTTTCCTCATCGGCTTGTGCAGATTTGCAGTCTGACCAAAGAATCCCAGCGGCCCATCCTTGATAAACAGCAGCTGCTTCAGAATATCGGGCTTGCTCTGTAGTACCAATCGAATCATGTGGCTCAATATTATTTGCTCGAGGGCCGTCGTGACGTACCCTAAAATTCCGCCGGCCCCTAGTTCATCATCTATTGCCTCATGCAGCCGCAAAACGTCGCTAACGAAGATTTGACCCGAACAGCCCGGACAACTGACTGAGTTGCCGACCATCATCTCCTTTCGAGACAGCAGGACGTTCCTCGCAGCACAGTGAGGGCAGCTCGCCAATCGCCACTCTTCGCTCGGTTTGGGTAGGAACTCCTCAAATATTAGCCAGCGCAACGTATCGGCCAGACTTGTACCGTCAATGTCCTTTGAAAAAAAGCTCCACAGTGATCGTCTCACTGAGTGCGTCAAAGTCGGCTCATTGGCGAACTTGATGTGACGTACCGGCAGAGCTAGTTTGAGCCTTTGGATCTTCTTGAGCTTAGCCATGTCTGATGGGTCGATAAACTTTGACTGCTCAATTTCAACAAGGTCGTCTAGCGAAAAAACAAGTGCGCCGAACTGGAAGAAGCACATTGTTGACGAGGGAAATTGAGTCCGTACGGCAACTTCCGTATATCCGCCGTCAATGGTAATTACATGTTTAATTGGGTTCTTGTCCGGAGGGATGAAGTCGACGAGCTGATCGCTCGGCAAATCGACGTCAACGGCTTCCTTCGGCAACTCGCAATGGTTCAGGAAGTCCTGAACATCAGGGTCTCTAATGATGTGGCTGTGAGAGCTCTTGCTTGCGACCTCCATTGGTCGGCGCCCAAACCTGTTCGAATACGCCATCTTGATTTCCTGGTTCGGTGAGCTACGCGGTAAACCGGTCCACTTGTACAGGTACAACGTAAGGATTCGAGTACGTCTTCATTCGCACAAATCCTTTATCGAGGTTCGCGCTAAACTTGACAAGCGCACTCGTAAAGTCAGCAAAATCGTAATACTTTTGTAGCTCTCTGGTTTCGTCCTCATTGTTCAAGTGCGCTATAAACCAATTCTGAGTATTCTTGAGAATATTCGAGCTAATGGAGCTGACCTCCTGGGTCGCGTATACCATTCCTAGATTCAGCTTGGCACCTTCTTTGGCGATTCTGTTGTATATCTGACTAAGATCTTTGTCATCTTTCTTTGGGAACAGGTTATGTGCTTCTTCGAAGTAGAACTGAACGAAATTATTTGGCGAGCTGCTAACGAATCGCCCCATCGCACTACCAAAAATTTCGCGGCATATGTTTTCTGAATAGAGCCGTTGTGTTTCTGGGTTGCCTTGGCTCAGGTCGACGATAACAATGCACCCGTCACGCAAGAATTCTACGATCTCCTCCGAAAAAGGCTTATCTACGGTTGGAGTGTGCAGGTCCCTCAGGCCGGTGAGTTTCTTGAATCCGGACCGTGTGACGGAACCACCAGGCGTTCGTTTCCTCGATAGCATCTCTAATATCGCCTTTAGATCCTCATCAATCCAATCTCTGCCTTTGTGTGCTTTATAGTTTTGGAAGAAGGGGTCGTTCTGGTGGTCGAAAACCCAATCCCAATATGCCTTGGCGTCGGATAGCGATAATCCTTTCTTGGGGTTAATCTCCTGCCCGGTCTTAATGCTTGTGTTTATGTCCTTGCTTCCGGTGAACGAAACCTTGTGGCCTTTTGGCACTTCAAGGCCGGCCGCATATAGACAGCACTGGTAAGCGGCAACACGTCTTTCCCAGCGCGTCTTTGAGGAGAAGTCTGAGGGATCTTCGGGCAGCGCCATGTCCACGCTCGTAAACGCCTGAACATAGTCCGCGGTGTCAGAGTCTAGGTGCGACCGCACAAGGTCGAAACCCCTGTCAATATCGCGATAGAAGTTGACCATCATCACTTTGAAGCCAGGCTTCGATATAACGCTGTACCTGTGAGTAAGATCTTTGTACTTCTCAAATATCGCTGTGCCTTCATCCTGAAGATTGGCATTTGCATACTCGCCGTTAATATCAAAAACAATCTGCCCGACTGGCTGTTTGGGAAGTCCGTCACTAAACGGGTCTAGAAGATCGTCAGCTTGATTCGCTGACGCATCGGATGCTTTTGCCTTTTCACTCATTTCGGTCGTTGCATCAATGATCTTCTTGACCGTGTTCGACTTTCCTGTTCGTGTCATTCCGAACAATGCAGTACGTTTGCCCAAGAAATCCTGGGCCTGCACGTATACGGGAACCTCGTCGTCCGCAGACTGAAAGCGCGTACTCGAGCTGTACCGAACTTTCCCAATCCGCAGGCTGCCCGAGAGGCTAGGGTTGTCCTCTTCCCGATAATTTGCGATTAAACCCAGTGCATCGGCGCCGGGTTTATGTACGATGTAGTTGTGTGCGCTGTAGAAATTCTCTACATCCGCACCGAAACACAAACGTTCTCCTTCACGGTAGTAGGTACCTAGTGTTCTGCATTCCAATCCGGAGAAACTAAACTCAAACCGTGTGAAAGTATCCAATTGGTCGTTCTCGCCCGACGTTTGCAGATCGTCCTTGTAGTACTCAATCATGGAACTGATTACGTCGCTGTGAGTTGGAAGCTGAGTAGGCTTTATGACGCGCAGCAAAAGGGCTTCTGTGACGTCAGACTCCACTTCGTTGAAGGCGAGAAGAAAGCTACCATGTGGGGTGCCACCGGCCTTGTTTTTCCAACTATCTGTGACCAATATCAGCGCTCGGTCGTAGTCGAGGTAAAATGGCCTGCCAATGAAGATTCCCGCTTCGAGCTTCCCATCTTTACCCTTTTTGAACAGATCGAAGTTCGCCAACTTCTTAATCTCGTTCGCCAGAAAGTCCGTCATCAATTTCTCCTATCTATTCGCGACCTTTCTGTGAGTTTGTTGATCTAAGAGCTCAAATCTCACAATCGACTGATCAGCATAGTCGGCTTCGGCGTCAACCGAGACCCACCGCCGGCCCAGAACTTCGGCGGTATATCCCGTCGTGTTACTACCGGCAAACGGGTCAAGCACGAGGTCACCCTTTTCTGTCAAGAATTCAACGAAGAATGCTGCGAGCCCAATCGGCATTCTTGCAGGATGAGGTCGAATCTCGAGGTCCCTGCATCGAGACAAGAATGCATCTGTCGAGATCGTATTTGGCACGTTAAATGCGTTTGGAAGTCGGACCTTTCGGTTACCGTCGAGCTGTTCCATTTCGAAAAAGTTGTGAGCAATGCTCCCTTTGTTGTCAGCCAAAAAGCTCTTCTCACCAATGTTGTGTTCCGAGGGCCTCATGCCGGAATTGTAGGCCTGCCGGCCAAGTAGATCTCTCATTTCTTTACTGTATGGCCGCAAGACCCGCCTGTTATCAGCCTTTGGCTTATCACATCTGGATAGCCACCAAATGTTTGTATAGCTGTCAGTCACTCGCGAACGCTCAATATTGACCCATTGAGCCGGTGACGGCAGGCGAGCCGGATTGTATGCGACGAATTGTTGGCAAAGGACAAATGGAGTGGTTTCGTGATCCAGTAACGAAAGCAGACACCTTTGCGGTAGCGGTGATTGCACGGGGCGACCAGGCTCCCATGCATTCCCGAGTTCAATCACGAGCGAACCATCGTTTGTCAACATCTCGGAAAATACTGGTGCGAGATTCTTGAACCAGTCTAGGTAGCTTTGCCCAGACTTGTTTCCGTAGGCCTTCTTATTGTTCAGAGGGAACGGAGGCGACGTGAGTATCAGCTGGACTTTGCCTGCGCGCCTCTTCAAGTTTCGATCACTGAGCATGTCCTCTGCCCGACCGAGAAAATAGCTGCCCTTTCCTGTTCTGTGCAGAATATTGCTCATTCGTCCTCCCAATGACCAGTCAGAGACTGCCACCCTTGCGTTAGCGTGGCAATGCTCTGCCTATGGCGGGCGCGAGAATGCTTGACACCTAGTTGGCGCAAACTCTGTGCAATCAAACCGCAATCTTAACTGGAGACCCGATATGGGCCGGTCTTCCGCGTTGCCTTCGTCACGGGCGATTTCTGCACAGCCCAACGAAGTCGCACGAACCGCAGGTTTGGTCATTCCAGTCCGGCAGACGTGGGAGCGAACCACTACGCACGGCTCCGCCGGCGTCGCGGATCCTGCTCCTTACAGAGGCCAGTAGCGGTTCGTCAACTGGCTCGCGAGTGGTTTGGCCTTTCTCGTCGAGATTCAACACTTCGATAAGATCAGCCGAATCACCGGTTAACTCTTGGTAACCCACTGCGTAGACGTGGAGTTGATCTCGCGTTACGTCTTCTGCCTGAGCACGTTCGGTCGATTTGAAGTCAACAATCGCAACTTCACCGGTATCCAGCCGGCGGATGAGATCGATTCGGCCGTCTACGGTGACGCCCGGTGCTACGTGAACCTGAATTTGTTTCTCCGAGAACTCCGTATTGGGGATTTCATCGCCATGCCTGTCGAAATATCGCTCAATTGCCTTAATCCCGGCGTTGCGCAGTTGGTCACGGAGCGCCGGATATGCGAACGGCACGTTTAAGTGGCGATCAACTAGTGCGGCGGCCGATACTTTCGTTACTTTGTCACCGTCGAGCGCACGTTTGTGAATCTCGGATAGAGCATCGTGGAGTCCCTTGCCATACCCTAATGCTTCGTGTAGCGGGGCGTTGAAACCGTACAAGAATCGCATCTTGAACTGGTAAGGGCACTCGAAGAGATACTTTAACTCCGAGAACGAAAGCGTAACCTGCGGGGTCTCCTGGACAGGCTGTGGCGGAAGCCGCTTCATCGAAAGAGGCGTCGAGGCCGTCGACACCCATTGCTGCGCGGCGATGTGATCGAAGAAATCGGAGCGGGTCCGCTGCTGCCGGTTGCCCGCCAATGGGGCGAATGTCGTGTACAGGTACTTTTGCGCCCGCGTCACTGCCACGTAAAGAAGTCGAGTTTCATCCTCCACCGTCCCGCGGTACCTGGTAGCGTCGTCAATCGCAGAATCTGGTATGACGTGCCGCAGTGTAACGCCGCCCATCACCCGCGACGGAAATCGGTTCCGGCGCATTGCTGGCAGAAACACAGCTGGCCACTGAAGCCCTTTTGATTGGTGCACGGTGGCTATCGTCACCGCGTCCGGTGTTGCATAGCCCACGTCAGCGTCCGCGTCAGCATAGTATCCGGGCGCCTGGTGCTCGAGCCATTTAGCAAAACTCTCGTACTTGGACTTTGGTGCGGTTGTGAAATGAATTTGCTCGTAGTCTGAAATAACCTGGCTAAATTTGCCAAGTTGGTAAAAGACAAGCTCGCTACGGCTAGCGTCGCCAGGCAGACTGCCCTCGCGAATTTCGAGCGCGTCTAGGAAATCTAGGTACAGGCGCTGAATGTTGTATACCGAGTGTCGTTTATGCGCCTCAAAGTTGCGACCGGATTCAAGTACTTTCAATGCTTTGTCCCAGTCTGCGCCGGACGGCATTAGCGCCGCCGTCTCCCAGCCTTGCTTCAATTGCTCGGCGTCGATTCCGCTAACCATGAACTGGAAAATCCCGACGACTGCCTGGATCTCAGGGCTATCGAAAAGACGATTTAGACCTTTGACGACGAACGGAATGTTTCGTCGCCTCAGTTCGGCCACTACTGGCTCCGAATCCTTCGCGACCGACCTGAACAGGACCGCACAGTCCGACCAAGAAAGGCCACGTGGCTCCGAATTCGGAACGTCTTGAAATGGAACGCCACGAAGCTGTTCGATTCGGTCGGCGATCCACGCTGCTTCCTCATCAACGTCACCGAACGTCAGCGCCAGCAAGTCGCCTCGCTCCCACGATTGGTAGCCCGCAGCAACCATTTCTTTCGTCAGCCGATCGCCCGCGGGGATGCGCTCGGCGACTGAACTGCCAACCTCAACGACGCCTCGGCTCGACCTGAAGTTGTCGTCAAGCGTAACTTGTTGAACGCTTGGGTACCGGCTCGCAAATGTGATGATGTTCGATACTTGACTGCCGCGCCACTGGTATATGGTCTGGTCGTCATCTCCAACAACGCAGAGGTTTGCTCCGAATCGGACCAATCCGCGTACCAGTCGCTCCTGTAAAGGATTGACATCCTGATATTCGTCAACGACAACGTAGCGGATGTCGTCACGAATGTGATTCTGCACACGTACGAAATCGTCGTCCTCGTAAGGATCGCCTTCAATGTAAGCGACCGCACTCCTGATGATCTGGGTGAAGTCAAAGAGAGCATGCTCGCCTAGGAGAGCTAGGTACTTCTCGCACGATTCGAGCACACCAGCGGGAACTTGATCGAACGAAACGTTGTCTTCCCGCAGCACGCTGAGCACTTGCAGATACAGCCTTGAGTTTAAGTATCGCCGCAGTACGCCTCCCTTTGATGTCGTCGGGCAGCTCGTCAAGCCAGACTGGCTGCTGTAACGGTCTACGAATAGTTGCGCTGTGACATCTGTTAGTACAGAGAATTTGAACTTATCTGGAACCAGCCTCTGGAGTAAGTCTAAGCAGTAGCCGTGCATAGTCCCGATATACATTTCGGCCAAACCCGTGACCTTGCCGACATCGCGTTCGATAATCGAGAGAATGCGCTCTTTCAATTCAGCTGCTGCTTTTTCAGTGAACGTGAATGCAACAACGTTGTGCGGCTTAACGCCGGGTTGAGAAAGGATCGACGCTATTCGCTGGGAAATAACCTGAGTCTTGCCGGATCCCGCGCAGGCAACTATCTGCAAGGGCTGGTCGAGACAGGATATCGCATCAATCTGTGCGGGCGTGTACGCTATCATCTCGCCAAGCCTACGTGAGAGAAACTGACATGTGCAACGTACCGTGTCTCGTTTGACCGACCTGCTGCGAGAGTTGCGGCAGACTCACCCAACGCTTGCTCAAGACCTTGAGCGGGAAGTAGCGGTGCTCGCCGATCGCCGTGCATTCGGATTGAACTTCGAGAGACACGTTCCGGAAGCCGTCGACCTTCCCGGCCGCAAGGTCCGCAAGCGAGACAAAGTGCGAATTCTCCCTCCACGCGGGCAGGCACCATCAAAAGCAAATGCCACGCTCTGGCGGGTAGCGGCACTCGACCGTCAATCAGGTACTGCCGCGTTACAGACATTGGCTGCGCCGGCCAGAGACTTCGAGTATGCCGATTCGAATTCTGAGAGACAGAGCAATGAGACAGTCGAGGCGGCAGTCGAGGATCTTGTTGTGGTAGCCGAATTCCGCGATCCGATTTACCCAGGGCTAGTTTCAACGGGTAAAGTTGAGCGCGGTGGCAAGAAGCCGTTCAACACCATCATCAATTCCGAGAACTTCCATGCGTTAGAAACGCTGCTGTTCACGCATCGTGGGAGAGTCGATTGCATCTACATCGACCCTCCCTACAACACTGGTGCGAAAGACTGGAAATATAACAACGACTATGTCGAAGGGGACGACCTCTATAGGCACTCGAAATGGTTAGCCATGATGGAACGGCGGCTTCTGCTCGCACGGGAGCTGCTCAATCCTGAAGACTCGGCTCTGATTGTTACTATCGATGAGAAAGAATATCTACGCCTCGGTCTTTTGCTCGAGCAAACATATCCGGACGCACGCATTCAGATGGTGAGTTCAGTCATAAATCCCAAAGGCGTCCCCAGGGATGGTCTTTCGCGCGTGGACGAGTATCTGTTTTTTGTGCAGTTCGGAGCATCGCAAGTCGAAGGAGAAGTTCAGGAAGGTAGTGGCGGGAAAGAAGTGCGCTGGCGAGGTCTGACACGAACCGGCGCGAACGGCGTGCGAAGTAAATCGCCGGGAGCTTTCTATCCGATTTTCTTTAGTGCCGACGGCAAAATCGTCGACGTTGGCGACGCACTACCGCTGGATCAGAGTGCTGACTCCGTGACTCCCCCAAGTGGATTAATCGCCGTGTGGCCGACACCACGGCCAGACGGCGAGGATGGGCGCTGGTCGGTTGTGCCCGATACGTTGCGTCGACTGATTGAGAAAGGGGCTGTGAGGGTCGGTCGTGTGAATGTTGAAAAAGGGCAGTTTCCAATTTTCTACCTAACGTCAAACCAGCTCAAAGCGATAGAAGCCGGGGAGCTCGAAGTAAGAGGCCGAACAGAGTCCGGCCAGATGATAGTCCATTACAGGGATGAGGGAGGTAGAGTCTCTGCCCCGCGGACTGTGTGGGACAACGTCAGTCACAGCGCGAGCGAACATGGCTCGATGCTGTTGCGCTCTCTGCTGCCGGGAAGAAAGTTCCCATTTCCAAAGTCTCTCTACGCGGTTGAAGACGCACTCCGTCTTTTCGTGGGTAAAAAACGAACAGCGACAGTTCTAGATTTCTTCGCTGGATCAGGCACCACAGCGCATGCGGTTATGCGGCTGAATAAGCAGGATGGAGGAGAAAGAACATCGATTGTTGTTACAAACAACGAGGTCGCGGCCGACGAGCAGAAGACACTTCGATCAAAGGGTCTCCGACCCGGCGATGCCGATTGGGAGCAACTTGGGATCTGTGAACACATAACCAAGCCCCGAATTGAGTCGGCAATAACCGGCAAGACGCCTGACGGCCGACCGATAAAGGGCGAATACAAGTTCACTGATGAGTTCCCAATTGCAAAGGGTCTAGAGGAAAACGTGGAGTTCTTTACCCTGACCTACGAAGCACCGCTGCGAGTCGCGAGCCATCGCGAATTTTCTAAGATTTCGCCATTGTTGTGGATTCGGGCAGGATCTAGAGGTCGTCGAATCGAAGATATTTCGGCGGGTTGGGACGTCGCCGACTCCTACGGGATTCTTGCTGACCTGGATCAGGCAGATAGTTTCGTAGAGCGCATCGCGTCCAGCGACCATGTAAAGATTGCTTTTATCGTTACTGACGAGGAACGGCTATTCGAGAGTGTTGCGCAAGAACTGCCAAATCACGTGGAACCAGTTCGCCTGTACGAGGCTTACCTTCGAAATTTCGAGATTGAGTCTGGGCGAGGATCACTGTGAAATTCACCCTGAAGGATTACCAAGAACAGGCTGTGGATGATGTCCTCGCCAATCTCAAGCGTGCCCGGGATAATTTTAAGGACCCGGAGAAACGGGAGCTTTCGTCTTTCTCTTTGACTGCTACGACCGGGGCAGGCAAGACCGTAATGGCCGCCGCTGCGATTGAGGCACTGTTTTGGGGTAGCGAGAATTTTGACTTTGATCCGGATCCTGGCGCGGTAGTGCTTTGGTTTTCGGACGATCCTAGCTTGAACAAACAGACATTCAATCGCCTTCGGCAAGCCTCAGAAAAATTCACGTACCAAAATCTCGAGCTAATAGAGCCGCCCTTCGCAAAACCGCAGCTCGATCCTGGAAAAGTGTACTTCTTGAACACCCAGAAACTCACCAGGAGTTCACTGCTGACTCGAGGTCACGTCGAACCTGACTCGAGCGGGCAAGCGACTATTCCCGGATTTGGTCTTTCCGCCCCTGACAAACAAGGATGGACTATCTGGGAGACACTGGCTAACACGATTGATGCCGATCACCTGACTCTTTACCTGGTGCTGGATGAGGCCCATCGGGGTTTCAATACCAAAGCAACCACCGAAAAGCCGACTATTGTTCGTCGGCTTGTAAACGGTACTAAGGCGCGCCCGCCGATTCCAATCGTGTGGGGCATTTCTGCGACGATTAGCCACTTTGAGAACGCCATGCGGGAAGCTGAGATTACGAGCAATCGCCGCCCTCTGCCGGCTGTCATAGTCGATCCGGTCCGGGTGCAAGAATCCGGGTTGGTGAAGGACACGCTTGTTCTCGATATTCCCGATGAGGCGGGCAATTTCGACTCAGTTCTCGTCCGTCACGCCGCCCGCAAGCTCAAGGATTCCACGAATCGATGGGCTGATTACGCCCGCGAGCAGGATCTGAGTGAGTCCGTTCAGCCGCTGTTGATACTGCAAACGCCTAACAGACCCAATCCTGATGATGTTGGCATCGCACTCGATACGATTTTCGCAGAGTATCCGGACTTGCGGGCATCGTCGGTACGTCACGTGCTTGGGGATCATTCACGTCAAAAGTTCGGTGCGTGGGAGGTCGATTGGATTGAGCCGCAGCGGGTTCAGGACGAATCGCACGTGCGCGTACTCGTCGCCAAAGACGCTATTTCGACTGGTTGGGACTGCCCACGGGCCGAGGTGCTCGTGTCATTTCGGCCAGCTCGGGATAACACCCATATCACCCAATTGCTCGGGCGTATGGTCCGCAATCCGCTAGCCCGTCGAATCCCCGGTGATGAGCGATTGAATGCGGTCGACTGCATCCTGCCGTTTTTCGATCGCACCACGGCGGTTAAGGTTGTTAAGTTTCTTACAGGCGATCTCGAGTCCATGCCCGGCGGCGAGAAGAAAGCAGTCGTTGATGGCCGAGAATTATTGGCCAATCCGAATGTGCCTGACGAGGTCTGGGATTTATGGACTGAATTGCCAACGGAAACGCTTCCCCAGCGAAGCGCGCGTCCGATCAAGCGGCTGGTGGCATTGGCGCAGGCTTTGTCAGCCGACGCTGTCTGGCCAGGGGCTCTAAGCAACGTGGCGGAGGAACTGCACCGGATCTTAGACGGCTATGCGATCCGCCATTCCGACAAGCTTGGGCCTGCGATTCAAGAGGTGCGGGACGTCCGAGTGCAAGAGATCGAGGGGCGATTCGGCCGGGCAGGACTAAGTTATTCCGAATTTGTCGAGCAGGCTGACGATCGCGCTATAA
The DNA here is from genome assembly GCA_002338605.1 of Proteobacteria bacterium UBA1847. Taxonomy (GTDB): domain Bacteria; phylum Pseudomonadota; class Gammaproteobacteria; order Steroidobacterales; family Woeseiaceae; genus UBA1847. The sequence goes on from DDIP01000129.1 coordinate 12,923, forward strand.
GAAGCAGTTTTGAAGCCGCCAAGAAAGCTTTTGGCGCCGACATTGCTCAATCCTACGTCAATCACGTTGCCGGACCGGACGACGATTACTCCGACGACGATCTACGCGAGGCGTTCGTGAGAACAACTGCGCTAGCCACTGTGAAGGAGGTCCGCGACAAAGTAGATAGTGAGGCGCTGGATCTTACTAATCGACTGTTCGCGAAATACCGCGTATCCATAAAGGGGCTTTCTGACGATCGACAGCAGGAATACGAAGACATTCGGGCGATGGCTACAGAGCCACAGAGAGGAGCATTGCGTCCGCCTCGAACGCGCATTGAGGGGTTCTCCGTCGAGGAAGACGGGCAGATCATTCCTGCGCCGCTAGCCCCCTTGCACCTCATGTCTGATTCGGAAGGCCAGTTCCCACTAGCGTCTCTTAACAACTGGGAGCGACAGATCGTGCTCGCCGAATTGGCAAGGCCCAGTGCACGTGCCTGGTACCGAAATCCCTCACGGGCTGCGGTCGACGCGCTCGGAATTGCGTACCGCGATAGCGGGACTGGAAATTGGCGATCCATGCACCCCGATTTCATATTCTTCCATGAGGTCGGCGGTAAGGTAGTTGCGTCCATTCTCGATCCGCATGGCCACCATCTTGACGATGCCTTAATGAAGCTAAAAGCACTGGCCGAATTCGCAGAAATCTATAGTGAGGAGTTTCATCGAATTGAGGCGCTTGCGGAGGTAGACGGCCGGATGAGGGTCATCGACATGCAAGAACGGGCCACCCGCGGTGTCATCATCGAAGCCACGCAGAGCCCTGTTGAGATTTACCGATCTTCCGTTGCTTTCGACTACGATCCAGAATCTTCTCACCGCGATTTGCTTCAGTGACAGCTAAGGTAAAAGCAGTGCGAGCTCGCAACTTCGTAGCGGTTTTCGGCGAACGACCTGAAATGCCCGTAACGTGGGATGGGTCTTGGGGTACGGGATGGTGTCAGTAGTTAAACACTATTCCTACGTCAGGATGCTGATAATTAAGTTCGATTGCACCCCTGGTCACCACCGGGTTCAGTCGCTTAGCTAGGAGCCGCGCGGATGGTGATTCATAGCGTTTGCGGCGCCTCTCCAAACTGCTTTTTTAGCTGGACAATGGTCTTCTTGTCTTCAGACTCCCAAATCGTTTCTGTCGACTCCTTCATCCCGGAGTAGACGGATCCTATGAACTGCCGATAACGCACTGTAAGTACCCTGTCTTCAGGTGGCTCCCGGTCTATTCGACGAAAGTCTTCTTTTTCTGTGCCTCGCGCCCATCCTTGGGGTGTGAGGTGCCATTCGGTCCATTCATTACTAGCAGACATTAGCTGTTTCCACGTTCGTGATGCGATCGTTCATAGAATCTGCTAACGGTGATAGGTCGGCTTCCATTCGGACCGCTCCCGCTCGTATTCGTCATCTTCATCTTCTGCCTCTGTTTCGTCAATTGTTAGTAGAGTGATCTTGTATCCCTTTCCCTGCACTAGCACCTGCTCGTACATCTCTGCTCCGCGTGCGAGCCGTGCGGATATCCAAAAGGATGGTTCTGTGGGCGATGAGTCGGAACAATCATCGATATCGCCCGTGAACTTTGCAGTCACAGCTTTTGGCTGAACTGATTGACCATAGCGCGGTTCAATGAAAGGAAACGACTTGTGCCTGTGAATCTGAGAAATCACACCGAGCTTAGTAACGACCATGGCCGATGGCTCGCCGTAAAGGTCAACAAAGCGCCGCACGGTAGCAATTTTACTGGTCTCGTAGCGGTCGCCCCATTGCAAGATGTGCTCAAGACCGGGCGAAGGGCGTTTCTGAATGTCACGACAAAACAACGTCTCAGGCATGAGGATCTCCGCAGAGAACTTGTTCGCCTCAACCTCCATCTTACGGCGGGCGTTACCACCGTGGTCATTGCGGAACATGTCTTCCTTCGAGCACTTGAATCCGCCATCCGGCGGCTTGTGCCACGGACTCAAAAAGTGGCCCAGCTCGTGTCCGATTGTGAAGCGTCGTCGTTCCGGAATGCTGTTAGAGTTCACAAGAATCGTACCCGTCGATTTCGCATCATCTGCGATTAGCGCACCCTCGAAGCCACGCGTCCGTAGTTCCTTGATGTCGTCGATATCGACACCGTAGGCGATTTCTTCGATCGGAATAGGCGGCTGGATGTCGCCGAGTTGGTCTATGACGGCCTTCGCAATTTGGACGCAGTTTCCCAAGTCGGCTAAGGCCATCCTGTCAATCTGCGCCATCCTTCTTTTCCTTTTGGCTTTTGCGCTTGTCGATCAACGCTTGAATAAGCTCCCTGTCGGGCTCGTCGAGTTCCTGCAGATCCCGAAACATGATTCGAAGTTGCTGTTCGTCATCACCTAGCTCTTCACCGAACCACCAAGCGACCGAAACTTTGAAGTGATCCGAGAGCTTCTTAAGTACTTCGGCTGAGGGGTTTTTGCTCTTGCCGGTTTCCAAGTCCCACATATGAGCCTTGGACATGCCTAACGCATCTGCGAGTTCTTGTAGCGACTCGCCGGCACGCATGCGCTTCTCCTTCAATCTTGCAGCAAACGACAAGCTGGTCTCCTTTGTATCAATTCACGGGTTCGTCTAAGATCGTCAGATCTAACCATACGAAATTGTACCGCAGAGGCTTGACGGCAGTCTCGTACAGATATATCCTCACGATGTCATAATGATTGAGAGGTATGTCGACAATGTATGGCACTTCAGCCCGGGCTCGCAAGCCCATTGGAACGACGGCCCGCACCGGGGAGCGCTGCCCGGAAAGCGGTGTTTGGAGATCGATGGACACGCCGTCCACGACAGCGCCGATCGCAGAGGGCAACGTGATGCCTCCTCACAACGGCAAAGCCGTTACCTGGAAGCTGACCGCTTATGCCTGAACTCGGAAGTGCCACCGGCGTCACTGCCGGTGGCCTTCTCTAAAGCCCCGCCACCGATTTCGCAGCCGCACCGATCTCTCAATCTGGGGTCGCTGAAAGAGTACGACCGTGTTCTTCAGGGTGTGCCGGCATGAGCGAACAATGGATGCCCTGTTTACCGAGCTAGCTCTCACCACCGTGGCTGGTAGTTACGCCACGATGGCGGATGATTGCGCCGATTTTGCGCGAACCAATGTGGCCCTTGGCACGCCCTACGAGAACCGGAAAGACACGGATTGCAATTCGACGTAGGACCGGTGCTATGTTGGATTATTCTTGGGCCAACGGTCTTGCCATGAAACTACACATCCTCAGCGATCTGCATACGGAGTTCTCCGAATGCGAGGTTCCGGATACAAAAGCGGATGTCGTCGTTCTGGCAGGAGACATTGGAGTAGCCACGGAGGGCATCGACTGGGCGGCGCGACAGTTTCCAGCCATACCAGCTGTCTACGTGCCTGGCAATCACGAATTCTACGGTCAGGACATCCGCAGCACTGACCGGCTGTCAGCGGCTGCGCCTGACAATATCCGAGTCCTGAATGACCAAGCCTGTGTAATCGATAGTGTGCGGTTTCTGGGCAGCACGCTCTGGACCGACTTCAAATTTGACGGCGAAGGAGAGGCATGGTTTGCCCGCCAGCGGGCGAAAACCCTAATTGAAGACTTCACATCGATAAGAAACGGTGACAGACAGTTTACGCCGGAGGATTCGGTCGAACTGCACAGGAGGAGTATCGCTTGGATTGTCGACGAGCTGGAGAGAGAGTTTGACGGCCCGACGGTCGTCGTAACGCATCACCTGCCGACATCGCTGTCAATCGCTGACCGGTACCGAAATGATCCAATGAACCCCACCTTTGCCAGTAGGCTTGAGGGCGTTATCGAGAGGTTTCAGCCCGAGCTGTGGGTCCACGGGCACACGCACGTTGCTTGTGACTACGAGATTTATGGCACCCGGGTTGTGTGCAATCCGCGCGGCTATCCATCCGAATCCGGCGACAGAGGGTTCTCGCCGGACTTGGTCATCGAAATATGAGGACTGGTCGAGTATTGAACAGATCATAGTGCCAATGTCTGCCAGGACTTCTAACTCAATTCTACGCCAATCCAGGGCGCCTTCATGAGGCGCGTCGTGTGATCTGCGTCAGGATGCTGCGCTCCAGGGGGCCTAGAATAGTGGCAAGCTATCGGAGGACGGATTAATGGTAATCGGGCGCTGTGCATATACAGGAGACCCTATCGAGGATGTATCAGACGGCATCTGGGACGATGGCGAGTGGATTAGCTGGGAGTACATCAACCAGCTGCAGGAGCTACAGCATCCCCAGCCAAGTGCGAAGGCAGTAGATCCAGAGTTGCGTGAGATATTCGAAGCTCTGGTTCATACGGCCGCCGCATACAAGCAGCACACAGGGCGCTTTCTCGACATATTCGGAGAACTGGGCGAACTCTACGCTGAGATTGAGCTTGGTATCAAACGGCACAAGCTCAATGCGCCCGGATCGGATGGCCGGGTCGGAGATGACTTCATTGAAGTAAAGACGATTAGCCCACTAAAACAAGATGACAAAGTTCGCGTAAAACGTCAGGGAAACTTTAATAAGCTCTACGTGGTGAAGATCACGGAAAATTTCTTCTTCGAGGGACGGATGATCGACCGACGCGAGCTTAAGAAAGGCGATGGCAAATTCGCGTCAGTTAGGTTTGGCGATCTCGAATCTGACGAGCAATGAGGGCGACCAATTACGAATTCGCCTTGCGTGGATTTTGCGTGGAACAGCTGTGCATCGTTGTGAAAAGTACTGCAAATTGTGCAACGAACGCCCCGGTAACTTGTTCAAAAAACATGAATCGAATCAACCACTTAGATTTCTGAAAAGCGGCGCTTTGAGCACGAGCTACTCATAAAACGTTCGTTATATCAATAGGTTACAAATACTCGGTTGCGGTCCTGCATTTCTTGCGTGGATTTTGCGTGGGTCTGGACCGGCTAGAAAGCATAGTTCAGATGTGTTACAAAACCTCGGACAATTTCTCGATTTGTCCGAGGTTCTGTAA
>DDIP01000444.1:0-2313 GCA_002338605.1 Proteobacteria bacterium UBA1847
ATCTTGACCATTCGGGTGCCTACCCGCCCGACAACACCGGCCTCTATGACATGAGCGGCGACCTGCGCGACATGGGTCGATTCAAGGCGCCGACACTCAGAAATATTGCGTTGACTGCACCGTACATGCACGATGGCAGCATCAAAACGCTCGGCGACGTTGTTGACCACTATGCGAGGGGCGGACGCCTGATCGAAACAGGTGAATATGCTGGTGACGGCCGGTTGAGCCCGTACAAATCCGAATTCGTTGTCGGCTTTGAATTGAGCGACCAGGAGCGCGCGGATCTGCTCGCATTCCTGGAGTCACTGACCGATCAATCGCTTATTACGAATGAACGTTGGTCGAATCCGTTTCGACCCTGACTATCAACCCTGTTCGACGCCATGCAACGAAGAGCAATGCGAACCAGCACTGCATCAGGAATGCGGCGACCCACTCGATCGCATTCTCAAAACCGTCCGGATCCACGAGCACCGGTTTCAAGAAAAGGTTAGCGATCCCCAGAACAAATGGCATGAGGACAATCGCCAACATCACCTGGCGCAGCCTTGAACGTTCAATACAAAGCGTCAGCAATAGTTGCGCGAGCGCCGTGCCGAGAAAATAGAAATAGATTCCGAAGCGACGCATGAATTCATAGACCGGATGATTCGTTCCCAGGAATGTGACGTACACGATCAGGGCCAGAGCACCGACCACACCCGTCACCAGGACCAACCCGCGTAAACGGGACCTGGTTGAGTAATGGCGTTGCAACCATTCAACCGAGATCCACCACATAACGCCGAGCAGGGCCGCCTGCGGCAACAGCGCCGCTCGAAAAGGCATGCTGCCCGGCAGGTAACGGCCGGTCGCGCTGATCGATGTGCACCCATCGAGAAATGGCAAACAAGCTGGCAACACACCCGCATTGATATTGAGCCAATAGGCTGCGGTCACGCCTGCAAGAGGCAATATCGCGACAACAAGCGGCAGGAATTGGAGCATGGTTTCTGCTATACCTTGGAATTCACAATCAATGGGGGGAAGTTATGAGCATTATGACATTGTGGCAGCCAATTCTCGTCTCAGCCGTACTGACGTTCATTGCTGGTTCGGTTATCTGGATGGCGATGCCCTGGCACAAGAAAGACTGGAGCAGGACGGCGGACGAAGAGGCTGTCAGGAGTGCGCTGCGTGGTCTGGCCCCGGGTCAGTACAATATCCCGCACTGTGACGACCCCTCGGAGTTCAGCAGTCCGGAAATAGTGCAGAAATGTAAAGATGGGCCAGTTGCCTTCATAACAGTGCTGCCCTCGGGCGCGCCGAACATGACGCCGCAGATGCTAATGATGTTTGGCTACAATCTCTTTATCGCTATCTTGTGTGCCTACTTTGTCTCTCGAACGGCACCCGTCGATGCCGACTATATGGATGTATTCCGAATCAGCAGTGCGATCGCCTTTATCGCCTACGGCGTCGCCTTTGTGCAGGAAAGCGTCTGGTTCGGGCGCCCCTGGTCATCGACACTGAAGACTTTCCTGGATGCTGCAATATACGCGGGCGTCACCGGCGGCGTCTTCGGCTGGCTGGCCTAATTCACTGCCATTATTGGCCACAATTCCTCCCCTGTATTGCCAGAAGCCACGTTTAAAAAGTTACCAATGGCATCAACAGGGGAGGTCGATGGGCAAGGCATACAGAACCTGGCAGGAATGGGAGACCTTCTTCGCCGCAAGAAGCACTCGGCAACTGCCGACACTCGAACAGGACCTGGATTACTCGGCACTGCCTGAGTCCCTCGCGCGCTCGTTGGCGATTTTTCAGCTAGGTGAGTCCGGAGGCGGCACAATTGTCGCGCAATCATTTTGCAATTCCTTGCCCGGCCTCGACAACCACTTCGGTACATCGATGGCGTATTTTGTCGAAGAAGAACACCGTCACGCAAACATACTTGCGATGTGCGTCCGGCAGTTGGGCGGCAAACTAATCAAAAGCAACTGGACAGCGAGACTGTTTGTATTCGCCAGAAGACTGATCGGGTTGCGGCTCAAAGTCGTAGTTCTTCTGGCCGCTGAAGTCGTCGGGCTGTGTTACTACCACCTGCTGGCAATGCATTTACCGACTTCGCGCCTTCGGACCCAACTGCTGGAAATCGTGGAAGATGAACGCTCTCATCTGTATTTTCACTGTGACTTCCTTCGGGCTCAAACGGCCAGCCGTTTCCGGAAAATTGTTTTTATTGCAGTATGGCGCACCGTCATGGCCAGCGCCGCGCTGGTCGTCGCCATTGACCATCGCAAGGCAATCGTTGACCTTGGTATCGGACTG
>DDIP01000444.1:2431-2601 GCA_002338605.1 Proteobacteria bacterium UBA1847
AAGCCGATAATCGAACGGTGGCGAGCCTTTAGTCGTTTATCAGAGACACTGGTGGTTTCGGATTCGAATACTGCCTGTCTGCAGGCACGTAATCCCGGCACTAAATTGCGCTCCTGAGTCAACACACGGATAGAGCTCTCTCGCAATCATTGCGATATCGCAACCATTGT
>DDIP01000444.1:2688-6127 GCA_002338605.1 Proteobacteria bacterium UBA1847
ATTGCGATATCGCAACCATTGTGCTAGTCTGTTGGCTCTTTGGCAGCAGAGGAGATTTCGCAGTGTCATCAACACGCAAACTCAAAAGAGCACTGGTGGTAATCAGTCCAGACCTGGTCGATCCCGGTTCCCCGCGAGAATCCGCGTTGATATCGCGAGCGCTCGAGTTGGCTAAAGCAAGTGGCTGCGAACTTGAGCTTTTTCATGCCTGTTACGATCCGTCTCTGGAGCAGGGCATGTTTGGTTCGGATCCCGCGGTGCTTGACGAGAAGCAACGAGTTACCAACCGGGAGGCAGCACTCCTGGCCGAACTTGTCGTTCGACTCAAGTCCGAGGGAGTCACTGTTCACCACGATGTCCGCTGGGACCACCCGAGAACCGACGCAATCCTGCGGAAGATCGAAGACTCGCAGCCGGATCTCGTTCTGAAGGAATCGAGGGAACATGATTTCGTCATGGGGCTCACTCGAAACACGGACTGGGATCTGATTCGAAAATCGCCGGCCAATGTATGGTTTGTGTCGGGCTCTACTGCGCCTGTATCAACGGTCACTACGGCAATTGGCATAAGCACTCGCAATGATGAGCCGTTTTCAGCCGTTGACTACGATGTTTTCCGTACCGCCGCCGGGATGGCAAAGGGCTTTAATGCAAAGCACTATCCTGTCCACGCGTTCCAGGCCCCATCGGGCATGGCAATGTACGCAGCATACGCACCGGACATGGTCGCTGCTGTCAGTGCACCGGCGCAGAGCGGCCGTTTGGCGAGGGATCGCCAGCAAGTGGCGGCTGCTCACGGCAGATCGATCCGGGCATTTGCCGATAGCCTCGGTATCGCGGCCGATGAGATTCGAGTGGAGGAGGGCCATCGGGCCGAAGTACTTCCGAGGGTCGCACGAGAGCTTGAATCCAACCTGATCGTAATGGGAGCCCGGAGCCTGTCACGTTGGGCGCGCGTGGTTCGCCCGGTGACCGCGGAGCCTGTTCTCGCCGAAACGCCTTGCGACGTATTGTTCGTTAAGGACGATGCGGAAGCGAGGATTCCAGTGGCCTCCGAACCGCCACTGCGTGGGACCCCGCCAATTGACCTCGAACGGGCGCTGACCGATCCGCAGGCCTTCTTCGGATCTCCGCTATCCGTAGCCAGCCATGAACAAATTTCCCCAGCATTACGTCGGCGAATCCTGCAGATTTGGGAGCAGTACGTCAGGGCCCAGATGACGGCTGAAGGCGAAGGTGGAACCGTCGGCACCACCTCAGTTGATGTCATGGATGAAATCCATGCCGCGAAGGCCCGGCTGTTGTGCGATGAACCGCCAGAGGCAGCGCCGCAACGGTCGCTTGCGGCTGTCCGGTAGCAACCACCTGGCATTTTAACGATCGATCAATATTGGATTGGGTTTGCTTTTCGGTCTGTTGGCGTGTGTAATTTGGGCACACTCCGATACACAGAACAAAAGGAACGATGATGGCGGGTAAATTTGAGTGCTACAAAGACAAAGCTGGTGAATTTCGTTTTCGATTGAAGGCTGGCAACGGCGAGACCATTCTTTCCAGCGAGGGCTACAAGGCAAAAAGCTCTTGCACGAATGGCATCGCATCCGTGCAAAAGAACTGCTCGAATCCCAAGTGCTTCGAGAAGACCACAACGTCCAGCGGAGCGTTCCGCTTCAATCTGAAATCTACCAATGGCCAGGTTATTGGCACGAGCCAAAGCTACAAGTCTGAGTCTGCACGTGACAATGGCATAGAAAGTATTGCTCGCGCTGCGGTAGGCGCGAAGATCGACGATCAGACCTGAGGCCAGTTACCCTACCGATAGATAAGGGCGCCTGACCGGGCGCCCTTATTTCATCAGGCGGATGATCGAAAACGGTGTCGCCTGAAGCGAGCGGGGTCAGACAGCACCCGCAGTCCGAGGATGCGATCGACACGGATTGCCTCAACGACCTGTGCGCCGGTCCGGACACAGAGAAATTCTTCACCTTTTCGAGTTTCCAGACCGTCGGCGACGCCTGCAAGCGATCCGGCGACGTGAGTCACTTCAATTTCATATCGATCCATGCAGGCGATTTCCAGGTAGTCGTAATCACTGCAATCGATTGGGGTGTAGTCAGTCATGATGCGCAGCCAAATCGGGTATAGTCGGGCTTGTTAGTCGCAGTTTAGACGGCATAGCGCAATTAGAATATGGCAATGACAAGAAAAACGGCCCTCGTTAAGGGCTTTACCGCGGTCATCCTGACCCCTGTGCTGGCGACCGTTGCTTTCTTCGGCTATCTATTTGCCACACAGGAATCGGTGATATTTCCGGGAACACCACTTCCGCCGGACTACCGGTTCGAATTCGACGTTCCATTCGAGGAAGTGACAATTCCGGTCGATGGGGCTGAGCTCAACGCATTGCATTTTCGGCAGGCTAACCCGCGCGGGCTGATTTTCTTCCTTCATGGCAATGGCGGGAATCTTGCGGGATGGACCAGCGAGGCTGAATACTACCAGCGCATCAACTACGACATGTTCATGCTTGATTACCGCGGCTATGGCAAGAGCACCGGGCGAATCCAAAGCGAATCGCAGTTACATCGCGACGTGCGGACAGCCTGGGATCGCGTGGCTCCCCAATACACGACGAAACCCATTGTGATTTACGGACGATCACTGGGTACCGCGTTGGCCGCAAAACTCGCCGTCGATGTCGACTCCGATCTGGTGGTCCTGGTTTCGCCATTTACGAGCATGATCGCGATGGCTCGGCAGCAATATCCTGTACTGCCGGAGTGGCTGGTGCGGTACCCGATGCGAACCGATCAACGAATCGGGGACATTGCGGCACCAATCCTGCTGGTGCATGGATCCGCGGATCGCCTGATCCCGGTCGAGCACAGCAGGGCACTGGTTGAATCGGCCATCAACGCGTCGAGGTTGCTGGTGATTGCCGGGGCGGGGCACAACGACATCCACTTCTTCGACGACTATCTGACCGGTTTGGCGGCCGCTCTTCCCGATTAGTTGCGAATTTGCTCACTTGTACTATTCTTTATATTTCCACCACTTAACTCGGTGTTCTCGTGTTCCACTTTACATAAGAATTTGCCGGGCATACACTGTCCGGACCGATAAGAACAATCACTAAAAGAGCCTTTAACTCCCGTTTGTAAGAGGCCATTCGAGGTGACAGCGTTGAGTCATCAGCATCTTTCCCAGCCAGTAACCGTACCGTCTTTTCAGGAAAAGTCCTTAAAGGCTGTACCGACCAGCGGCTATCGGCATGCGTTGCAGCAACTGTGCACGGCGTTCCAGCAATGCCGTCCAACGGCGATTATTGCGAGCGAAGGCAAATGCGGCGCGAGTTACCTGATCAATCACTTCCTGTCACGATTGGAGGGTGACGTCACGGTCGTACGTATCACGGAACCTCCGAGCGACGACATGGCGG
>DDIP01000444.1:6249-10544 GCA_002338605.1 Proteobacteria bacterium UBA1847
AAGCCGTTATCCGCGGCATCGGCTTCGACCCGACCGACCTGAGCCTCGCTGACCTTGAAAACGTCCTTCAGCTTTATCTGTCGTTTCAGGACAGGCACAGGACCAGAACAATTCTTTGCATCGAAGACACCCAGGCTTGCGGCCAATGGCTCCTCAGGACTGTCAAGCGCGTCCTTGAGATGGGGCCCGAGGGCAGTCGCGGGCTGATGCTCATCATGGCGGGACGGCCTGATGTGAGCGAATTGCTGTACAAGGGCTTGCTGCAGTCGATGGAGAGTCGACCCGATCCCTGTATTGAGCTTCTGCCATTTACGCTGACTGAAACCCGCGACTATCTGATGTGCCGTGTCAAATCGATAGGAATGGGCGATATCGCCCAGGTATTTGAATTCGATGCGATAACCCGTCTACACGAACTCACAGGCGGCAGAACGGACGAAGTGAGCCGGGTGTTTGCCGCATGCCATGCCTTAGGTGTCGCGGCGAACACGTTTCCGGTCACAACCGACGTGGTCGAAAGGGCAGATTCCTCACCGAAAGACCCAAAAATTCTGCGGCCGAACAACGACCAGTTAGCCGGCGTGCCCCCGGACCCGACGACCCGGGATATCGGTCGACTAATGGTTCGCAATGGCGACGGCGCAGTCACCGAATACCGGCTGGACCGCGGGCATGTCCTGATTGGACGCGGAAAATTGTGCGACGTACGCATCGCCAATGCGTCGGTCAGCCGCCATCACGCACTGGTGATCAGTTCGCCACAGGGTGCCATGCTGGTTGACCTGGAGAGTACCAACGGCACTTTTGTTGACGGGCAACCCGTCAAGGAACATGCATTGCAGCGCAGCGGCGTCATAACCATGGGCGAATGCAGTATTGATTATGTTGGCGATGCGGACATTCAAGGATGGATTCTCGATGTCTATCATTCGGACAAGGGGGATGCCGAGCTAAGTGACCCGAATTTTGCAACGCAGCAGCTTGAGACCTGGCACCGGGACCGTGCGAGTAATGATTCCAAAGATGCCGACGCACGCATCATCAAGGGCAACATTAACAACAAGGGTGACAGGATTTATCATGTGCCGGGAACATCGAAATATGACGCCACAGTCATCGACGAGTCCAAAGGCGAGCGCTGGTTCCGGTCAGAAGAAGAGGCAATTGCCGCCGGTTGGAGGGCACCGCTGATTAAATGAGCTTTTTTTGGCGCCGTAGTTCCTGGCTTTCTCAAGCGACCATCAAATAGGTGACTTCGTTTTCGCCAGCCGGCCTCACGGATGTCGGTTCGACAGGGGCGTGCATCCGGCTACCCGGCACAGGCGTTTGCGGGCAGGGATGCAGTGCCTGTAGCCTGCCATTCCTCGCCCAGCTTGCGGTCGAAAAACTTAAGCGTCTTGCTGCGCAGGTAAAAGAGATATGCGGCGGCGGTGGCGTGCCCGGTGGGAATCACCACGGCTTCTGGCGACCCCAGCGCTTCATGCAGCCGGAGCTGGTTGGCGTAGGGTACGGCATTGTCAAATTTCGCGAGTATCATCAGGACCTGACCTGGATTGATGTACGCCGCGATCATGACAGGATCGGTTTCGATGTGGCGATCAAGGTATGACGCCATGCCTTCCTGATCAATCGAGAGAGCCTCACGTGCCTGCGATACCGCGTTCTTTATGCGACGCTCCGTGGACTGGGTCAGTACCTCCGATAATTTCCCCCCGACGAGTGCCGGAGCAACGGCGCGAATGCGGGTATCGGTCGCAGCAAGAAACAGCGCATTGAAGCCGCCCAGGCTGGCGCCAAACAGGCCGATTCGGCTTGCATCCAGTTCTTCCCGGGTCTCAATCCAGTCGAGAATCCGTCGGTGCCGCCGTACGCTTAGCCGGATCGCGCCTTCAGGTTCGACAAGGTCATCAAGCAGCGTATTTCGCTGCACGGTATCGACGATGACGACCGCGTAGCCGTGCTTCGCGAAGTAGCTGGCAAAAGGCCGCACGACGTTTTTTTGCCCGTTAAGAATCGGCAGCACAACGATGACTGGATGGATGCCGGCCGCGCGCTGTTCGTAATATTCAAACGTGATCGGCGTGTCGTCAGTCTGAGGCTCGGGGGCGTCACTCAGCTCGGCATCGTAAATACGCCAGTCTGCTTTCTGTTTGAGTGGCGTCAGCGTTGCGGAACCCGCTGTGCGTTCGTAGCAGTATCGTGCCGCCATTTCGATCGGCATCCTGGTCACTGAGACATTGTTTACGGGTGCAGGTTTTACGGAAACGCAGCCCGCAAGTACCAGGCACGTAAGCACCGGAAAAATAGAAGCAGAAATAGCGCGCGAGAAGGTACGAAGTCCGATAGTCCTGTCCTGAAGAAACGGCAGAGGAGACTATAGTGGCACAACCTTCGAAGTGCACGCTCGGCACCGGCAGGAGAGCGGCAGATACGGTACAGCGGTGGCCTAAAAAAAGGCGCTTTCCCTTTGCTATCTTCTGCGACAATATCGCGATGATCTGGCAGGCAAGGTCCGCGACTGATGTGGGCGTACTCGCCCGCGCCGTACTTTTGTGTCTGTACTTCGTCTGGCCTGCAAGTGTGCCAGCACAGTTCGAATCCATGCGCTTCGAGCACTTGACGGTAAATGACGGACTGTCACAGAGTTCCGTCAACGCCTTGGCACAAGACAATCGTGGCTACCTGTGGATTGGCACACAGGATGGGTTGAATCGCTACGATGGCTATCGTTTCGATGTGTTTCGGCATGATCCGCAGAATCCGCGCTCACTGGCCAATAGCAATATTTCGTCGATTTTCGAAGACAGTTCCGGCGTACTCTGGGTTGGCACCACGGGCAGTACGCTGCATCGATACGAGCGCGAGACCAATGACTTTGATCGGTATGCCTTGCCGGGAACAACCGCGACCAGAAATCAGGCTGCGGTGTCGGTGAATGTGCGCGAGATCTACGAGACCAGCGACGGCAGCTTTTGGGTCGGTACAGACCAGCACGGTCTTTATTCTTTTGACCGAAAAAGCGGGGTGTTTGCGCGAGCGGCGTTGGGCCGAACCAGCAGCGTCAATGTACTCCGAGAAGTCAATGGCAGTGAACTGTGGGTCGGCAGCTCGAGTTATTTGACCCGGTACACAAATCGGCACGGCACACTGATTCCGTTGGGAGCAAACGACGGTCGCCTGCTCGACGAAGAAATTCGGGCGATCGAGGTCATGCGCAACGGCGAGGTTTGGGTTGCCGGCGGTGCTGGTGCAGTTGTTCGTTTCGACGCAGAAGGCAAGTTGCTCGATCGAGTTTCGATAAGCTCTGACGGTAGTGCTCAAGACAATGCAATTCGTAGCCTGATTGAAGACTCTGACGGACGGAAGTGGATCGGCATGATCGGCGGCGGTGTAAAAGCGCTGTCTGACAGTGGAGAGGTCATTACAACCCTCGCTCAATCATCACGCGATCCGTATACATTGCAATCCAATACGGCCTACGTCCTGCTTGAAGATAACGCCGGAGTATTGTGGGTCGGCACGCTTGAAGCAGGGCTCAGCAAGTCAGTAATCGGGTCCGGGGGTTTTACCCATTGGCGACATATCCCCGGAGATTCGTCGAGCCTGAGTGACGACATGGTTGTCGAAATAGCGGAGGACGAAGCTGGCGGTATCTGGGTCGGCAGCAGCGGCGGTCTGAACTTCATGCCTCCGGGGAGCAATGGGTTCATGAGATACCGTAGCGACGCGGCGGATACATCGACGTTGTCGAGCGATCGCATCTGGGGAATGTACCTTGAACCCGGCGGCCCGCTATGGGTGGGAACCTGGGGCGGAGGCCTGAATCGCTTTGATCGCAACACCGGCCTGGTCAGGCGCTACCTTGCGGATGGGTCCTCAGGCTCCTTGCCCGGCACCGCGGTTACTGCAATCGTCGAGGATGGTGCTGGCGGTCTTTACGTAGGTCTTGCCGACGGTGGGCTGGCTCACCTCGCTGCGGGCGCCAGTACTTTCAGCCGGTTGCCGCTATTTGATCCGGCCGCCGAGTTTGGCAAGCCAGTCAATATCTCCGCGTTGCACTATGACCGGCGCGGCAGGCTTTGGGTTGGTACCTGGACACGCGGCTTGTGCGTCGCATCGGGGCGTGACAGGAAATTCACTTGCCATACGCAGAACCCCGGCAACCGATTCTCCATTAACGATGACAATATTCGTGCAGTCACTGAAGATGCCGAGGGCACAATCTGGATCGCGACGGGTAACGGCATTGCACGATATGACGAGGCGATGGGGCAGTTCGAGCGACACACGACCGC
>DDIP01000304.1:0-223 GCA_002338605.1 Proteobacteria bacterium UBA1847
ACACCGATTCAAAATACGTCATGGACGGCATCAAGGACTGGATGCCGAACTGGAAGAAGCGCGGCTGGAAAACCGCCGCGAGAAAGCCGGTCAAGAACAAGGACCTGTGGCAGGCACTCGACGAGGCTGTCGGACGGCACACTATCGACTGGCGCTGGGTGCGGGGTCACGACGGCAATCCCGGCAATGAAATGGCGGACGAACTGGCCAATCGCGGCATAGA
>DDIP01000304.1:321-758 GCA_002338605.1 Proteobacteria bacterium UBA1847
TGGCCAATCGCGGCATAGACGAGCTATGAGACAAATTGTCCTCGACACTGAAACGACCGGCCTCTCGACCAAGAATGGCCACCGCATCATCGAGATCGGCTGCCTGGAGCTGGTCAATCGCCGTCTCACGGGCCGGGAATTCCACCGCTTCCTGAATCCGGACCGCGACATCGACGAAGGTGCCGAGCGTGTGCATGGCATCAGTCGTGCGGACCTGGACACGGCGCCGAGGTTTCCCGAGGTCGCCGACGAGTTCCTGGCGTTCATCAAGGGCGCTGAGCTGATTATTCACAATGCAAGTTTCGATGTCGGCTTTCTCGATTACGAACTGCAGCTCATGAAGCATTCAGAGCCGTCGATTGAATCGCATGCGTTTGTACTCGATACACTGACGCTGGCACGCGAGATGCACCCGGGGCAGCGCAACAGCCTGGACG
>DDIP01000304.1:853-4639 GCA_002338605.1 Proteobacteria bacterium UBA1847
GGCAGCGCAACAGCCTGGACGCCTTGTGCAAGCGTTACAAGGTCGATGCGACAAAACGCGACGTGCATGGCGCGCTGATCGACTCGGAACTGCTCGCAAACGTATATCTCGCGATGACAGGCGGTCAGACGGCTTTGCTGCTGGACGAAGAGTCACCCGAACAACAGGACGCATCCCCGGGGGCGATGCCCGGCCGCGACGCACAGCGGCCAACGGCGACCCCTGCATTCGACCTCGTGATCATCAAGGCCACCGCCGACGAAATCGCCGCGCACAATGTTATGCTGGAGAAAATTCGCGAATCCGGTGCGTGCGTCTGGGATATTGACTAGAATCCTCGGTTCGCTTCGGGGGAAGCAACGCTAAAATGACGCAAAACGAATAAGGATACGACCGTATGGCCCGAACGATGTCAGAGGCACTTCGTCAAAACTTTCTCGGAAATTCTCCAAGTTGGTACAAACTTACGATTATCGGGTTCCTGATCATCAACCCGATACTCGTTTTGATCAATCCGCACCTGGCTGGATGGGTACTGGTTATCGAGTTCATATTTACGCTGGCGATGGCATTGAAATGCTATCCGCTGCAGCCCGGTGGGCTCCTCGCCATCCAGGCGATTGTAATGGGCCTCGCGTCGCCAGAGCACGTGTTGCACGAAGCGGAGGCCAATTTCGAAGTCATCATGCTGCTGATGTTCATGGTGGCCGGCATTTATTTCCTGCGCGACATGCTGCTGTTCACATTCACCAAGATCCTGCTGGGCGTGCGCTCGAAGGTCCTGCTGTCGCTGATGTTCTCTTTCGCGGCGGCATTCCTGTCAGCGTTCCTGGATGCCTTGACGGTGACCGCTGTGATTATCACGGTTGCTGTCGGATTCTTCGGCGTTTACCACAAGGTTGCCTCGGGCAAACACTGGGATCACAGCCATGATCATGGCAGTGACGACGAGGTCGTCGAGCTGCATCGTGCGGACCTGGAGCAATTCCGCGCGTTTCTGCGCAGCCTGATGATGCACGGTGCCGTCGGCACGGCACTGGGTGGCGTCACGACGATGGTCGGTGAGCCACAAAATCTGCTGATCGCTGAAATTATGGGCTGGAGCTTCATCGAATTTTTCATCCGCATGGCGCATATCTCGATGCCGGTATTGGTGGTTGGGTTAATCACTTGCGCCGTGCTCGAATTGACCAAGTCTTTTGGCTACGGCACTGAGCTCTCATCGAAAGTCCGTGAGGTTCTTGAAAGCTACGATAACCAGATGTCGCACGAGCGCACGAGATCGGATGTGATGATCATCGCCGTGCAGGGTGTTGTGGCTTTATTGCTGATCATCGCGCTCGGTTTCGGCCTGGCAGCACCGGGCATCGTCGGCTTGATGGTGATCGTACTCGCGACCGCATTCAACGGCATTACCGAAGAGCACCGCATTGGACATGCGTTCGAAGAGGCCTTGCCGTTTACCGCACTGCTGGTGGTATTTTTCGCAATTGTCGCTGTCATTGATCACCAGAAGCTGTTCACACCGGTTATTCACTGGGTCATGACCTATGACGGGAAATTGCAGGAGGCATTGTTCTACATGGCCAACGGTGTGCTGTCGATGATCAGCGACAACGTATTTGTCGCGACCGTTTACATCGGTGAGGTCGAGGAAATGTTCAAGGCGGGAGCAATCACCCGCGAGCACTTCGACCTGCTCGCAGTGGCGATCAATACCGGTACGAATATACCGTCAGTGGCCACGCCGAACGGCCAGGCGGCATTCCTGTTCCTGCTAACCTCGGCACTCGCGCCGCTGATTCGCTTGTCCTACGGCCGGATGGTGGTCATGGCGTTTCCGTACATGATCACGATGACAATCACCGGTTTGCTGGCACTGTGGTACATACCACATTTCGGTTAAACCGGTGTGGCTGAGCCGGACATTGACTATTGTCACCTGAACCTTGCGAAGCACTATCGCGGAGGCGAGCGGCAGACTGAAATCCTGGTCCGTGAGCTCGCATCTCGAGGCTATTCGCAGCGCCTGGTCATCAAGCGCGGCAATAGCCTGAAGGAGCGGTGCCGTGACATTCCCGGTCTCAGTGTCTGTGAAGTTGCCTCCAATCCGGTTGCGGCCGGCTGGGCAGCGCGTGGTTGCCGGGTCGTTCATGCGCACGACGGCAGGACTGTCTACAGTGGGCTGGTCGCAAATCTCCTGTTTGGCAGTCCGTACGTTATTACACGTCGCGTGGTGGCACCGCAAAAGGACAGGGTGTTGCGTCGCTGGGCTTACCGGCGGGCCGGGCGCATTGTGGCGATTTCAAGCGCTGTCGTACGGTCGATCAAGAAGCGCTTTGATGGCGATGAACCCGCGATCATCCCGGATGCACATTCCGGGTTCAGGGCGGATGGCTGCGTAGTCGAGGCTATTCGCGACCGATTCCCTGGGAAAACGCTGATCGGCCACGTTGGCGCGCTGGTGCATTCACACAAGGGGCAGATGACGATCATCGAGGTGGCGCGTCAGGCTGCAGAATCGCGGCCTGACTGGCAGTTTGTGATTTGCGGGGATGGCGAGGATGAGGCGCGCTATCGCGAGGCGATTGGCGATCTCGAGAATATCGAGCTGACCGGTTGGGTGGAGAACGTTGGGGACTACCTGGCGAGCTTTGATGTGTTCCTGTACCCGTCACTGCACGAGGCTCTGGGCTCGACATTGCTGGACGCCATGTATTTCGGGTTGCCGATTGTGGCGTCGAAGGTTGACGGCATACCGGACGTTGTAGTGGACGGGGTGAATGGCATGCTCGTCCCGCCTGAGCAGCCTGCGGCGATAATCGCGGCAATTGACAACCTGTTGCAGGACTCGGAAAGACTGGCGGCAATGCAGGCCGGCAATCGTGAAAAGGCCCGGTTGTTCGATGTTGAGCACATGACCAATGCCTATCTGGACGTTTATGAAGCGCTTTGATGGGCGTCTCATCGCGTGCTGCGACACGAGACCGCGAAATCCGTCCCGAACTGTGCTATTTAAGCGCCTGAGTTTTCACTGGAACCTGTATGTCATTCAATATTAAGGACATCCGCGTCGGCATTATCGGTCTTGGCTATGTCGGCCTGCCGCTGGCGGTTGAGTTTGGGAAGAAGTACCCGACGGTTGGTTTTGATATCAAGGCCGAACGGATTGAGGAACTCAGTCGAGGTGAGGACTCAACGCTTGAGTGTTCCCCGGAAGAACTCGCGGCCGCGCCGCAACTTCGATTGTCGGCGAGTGTGTCGGACCTGGCCGATTGCAATTTCTACATCGTAACCGTGCCGACACCGATCGGTGACAGCAACCGCCCGTTGCTGACGCCACTCAAATCGGCAAGCAAGACGCTTGGTGGAGTTATTCGCAAGGGCGATGTCGTCGTTTACGAATCGACGGTGTACCCGGGCGCAACGGAGGAGTTCTGTGTTCCGATTATTGAGAAGGAATCCGGCCTGGTCATGAACCAGGACTTTTTCGTTGGCTACAGCCCGGAGCGAATCAATCCCGGCGACAAGGAACATCGCCTGCCATCGATTCTGAAAGTGACCTCCGGCTCGACGCCCGACTCGGCCGATTTCATCGACTCAGTCTATGCATCGATCATCACCGCAGGCACTCACAAAGCATCAAGTATCAAAGTCGCCGAGGCGGCCAAGGTCATCGAGAACACGCAACGCGATGTCAATATTGCGCTGGTGAACGAGCTCGCAATGATTTTTGAACGCGTCGGCATCGATACGGAAGAGGTGCTTCAGGCAGCCGGTACCAAA
>DDIP01000304.1:4662-8094 GCA_002338605.1 Proteobacteria bacterium UBA1847
CAGCGCGATGTGAATATCGCCCTGATCAACGAACTGGCGATGATTTTCAATCGTCTGGGGCTCGATACGCTTGAGGTACTGGAGGCAGGCGGTACCAAATGGAACTTCCTGCCGTTCCGACCGGGCCTGGTTGGCGGACATTGTATTGGTGTTGATCCTTACTACCTGACGTACAAGGCTCAGCAACTCGGATATCATCCACAAATGATACTGGCCGGACGTCGTATTAATGACAACATGTCGTTGTATATCGTCTCGCAAATCGTAAAGCTGATGTTAAAGCGCAGTATTCAGCCTCTGGGCTCACGAGCACTGATTATGGGCCTGGCATTCAAAGAGAATTGCCCCGATGTTCGAAACACCAAGGTCATCGACATCGCGACAGAGCTGTCAAGTTATGGTGCTTCGGTCGATATTCATGATCCGTGGTGCGACAAGGATGAGGCGAAAGAAGCGTATGGAATTGACCTCATCGAGAATCCAAAGAAAAACGAGTACGATGTGGTGGTTATCGCCGTTGCACACAATGAATTTCGGGCCATGGGCGCAGAGAAGATGCGGAGTTTCGGCAAAGCAAAATCAGTCCTCTATGACATTAAATATGTCCTGTCGCCCGAACACACTGACGATCGATTGTAGGAGCGACTGCATGCCCTTGCGGGCGCAGTAGCCATGAAGTGAATAATTTGAAGATTTTGGTAACAGGTGCGGCTGGCTTTATCGGATTTCATACCGCAAAGCAGCTGCTGGAGCGCGGTGATACGGTCATCGGCCTCGATAACTTCAACGACTATTATGACGTTAGTCTGAAGGAATCACGCGCGGCTCTTCTGGCGGACTTTGATCGATTCGAGATGCGACGAATCGATCTCGCTGATCGCGATGCGATGGAATCATTGTTTGCAGGGGAGGGCTTCGAGAAGGTTATTCACCTGGCGGCACAGGCAGGCGTCCGGTACTCCATTGAAAATCCGCATTCCTACATCGACAGCAATATCGTTGGTACGTTGCATATACTTGAGGGCTGCCGTCATCATGACGTACAGCATCTGACGTACGCGTCATCGAGCTCTGTTTACGGGGCCAACAAAACCATGCCGTTTTCGGTTCACCACAATGTCGATCACCCACTGGCATTGTACGGTGCGACAAAAAAAGCCAACGAGCTGATGTGCCACACGTACTCCAATCTGTACAAGCTGCCGACAACGGGCTTGCGTTTTTTCACCGTGTACGGTCCTTTTGGGCGCCCTGATATGGCGTTGTTCAAATTCACGAAGAACATCATCGCAGGACGACCCATTGACGTTTACAATTACGGCAAGCACAAGCGTGATTTCACCTATGTCGACGATATCGTTGAAGGCGTGATTCGCGCGTCGGATCGCACGGCGCAGCCCAATGCAGATTGGGATCCGGCCAATCCCGATCCCGGCACCAGTTCGGCACCGTATCGCATTTACAACATCGGCAATCAACAGCCAGTCGAACTGATGGACTATATTGGTGCGATCGAGGAGTGCCTCGGCATGACTGCGGAAAAAAATCTGCTCCCGCTACAGGATGGCGATGTACCCGATACCTGGGCCGATACCGAAGACCTGGCAGCGGATGTCGGGTACCAGCCGAGCACGCCGGTCGAAGTCGGTGTAAAGAACTTTGTTGAGTGGTATCTTGAGTTTTACAAGGACGAACTCAAACAAAGTGCTTGACTAGTGGCCAAGAAATACACTGACAGAAAACTCTCCGCCCGTTATCCGACCGACCTGCCTGCCTGGAAGAAGTTGGCGGAGCACTATCGTAATGATATGCGCAAGACGCACCTTCGAGATCTTTTTGCACGCGACAAAAAGCGGGCCTTGAAATTCGAGCTTCGTTCCGGCGACCTGCTGCTAGATTACTCCAGGAATCACCTGACATCCGCGACACGCAAAATGCTGGCGCAGCTTGCCCGGCAGTCCGATATACCGGCAGCGATCGAGGCGATGTTTGCCGGCGAGAAAATAAACAAGACTGAAGGTCGCGCGGTATTGCATGTCGCTCTGAGGGCAAAGATTGCCGATACCGTGGCGCTCGAGACTCCGGGTGTTTCCGAGGTGTGGGAGGTCCTGACGAAAATGGAGTCTTTCGTCGACCAGGTTCACGGCGGCGCGATCAAAGGGAGTACAGGCAAGAAACTCACAGATATTGTCAACATCGGAATCGGTGGGTCGGACCTCGGTCCGGTGATGGCGAGTCGCGCACTGCGCACGTACTGGAAGGACGGCATGCGCTTTCACAGTGTGTCGAATATCGACGGTACGCAGCTGGATGATCTGACACGGGAACTTGATCCCGAGACGACACTGTTTGTTGTTTGTTCGAAGACCTTCACGACGCTCGAGACAATGACCAATGCGAACGCGGCCCGTGCCTGGGTCATCGACCAGCTGGATGAGCTTGCCGTTCAGTATCACTTCGTCGCAGCCTCGACGAATCACGCGGCTATGGATGACTTCGGAATTCGCAGCGATTTTCGATTCGGATTCTGGGACTGGGTTGGCGGACGGTATTCGCTTTGGTCAGCAGTCGGCCTGTCGCTGGCACTGGTTGTCGGCATGGATACGTTCAAGGCTCTACTGTCGGGTGGTCGCAGAATGGATATGCATTTTCGACAATCGCCGCTGGATGAGAACATGCCGGTTCTGCTCGCCTTGATTGGCATTTGGTACAACAACTTCTTCGGCGCGCAGAGTCAGGCTATCCTGCCATACGACAATCGTCTGGACCGGTTTCCAGCCTATCTCCAGCAGCTGCAGATGGAATCCAGTGGCAAGAGTGTGCGCATGGACGGCAAGCCGGTTCGCTGCAATACCGGTATGATTATCTGGGGAGAGGCGGGCAATAATGCCCAGCATTCGTTTTACCAGCTGTTGCACCAGGGCACGCGCCTGGTGCCGGTCGATTTTCTCTTGCCAGCGACATCGCCGCTATCGACGGCCAACTGCCTCGCACAAGCCGAGGCATTGATGGACGGGACCGGAGATGCGGATGTTGAACCCTACCGTGTCCATGTCGGTAATCGGCCCAGCAACACTATTCACTACGAAAGCGTGACGCCCGAGGTGCTAGGCCAGTTGATCGCGCTGTACGAACACAAGGTGTTCGTTGAGGGTGTTATCTGGGGCATCGATTCGTTTGATCAATGGGGCGTTGAGCTGGGCAAGAAGCTGGCAAATGCCCGGCTATCGACGTAGGTAAAACTTTCCGCCACAATCCGCTGATGTTTTTTCGTGCCCAAATGTGTCTGGCTTGTCTTTTGGCCTGCATTCCTATGCCTGCCGCTCAAGCTGGCCCCTACATTCCGGCCGGCGACTTGCTCCTGCGCCACGATATTCAGCGGCTTGCGGACGCTGGTGTTATCAAAGGCCCGGTCACGACCTGGCCATTGGC
>DDIP01000271.1 GCA_002338605.1 Proteobacteria bacterium UBA1847
CCAAAGCAACTCACGCCGACGGCTCGTTGCGACACGCTGTCCTGACAACCGTGCTACCCACCGTCGCTGCGAATTCGCAGAACGATCTGACACTACAGACGCCGGGCTCAAACGCGACCGGCGCTACAGTTACTCTCGCAAGTTTACTTGCCACGAGTTTTGATTCCGATGTATCTGTCAATATTGGTGGCACCGTTTATTCGGCTTCGGCACGAGATTTGCTGAGCAGTGGAACACCCGACAGCTGGTTGTCGGGGCCACTGGTTTCAGAGTGGCTTGTCGCCGGGCCCATGCGTACGAATGCAGGTTCTCCGCACGCTCATCTAACGGCTCGTTTTCATGTACGTGCCTATGCCGGGCTGGGTGCCGTTCGTGTGTCGGTTACGCTGGAAAACAACTGGTCGCACGTCAGCGGTCCGCAGAATTTCAACTATGACGCGACGGTCAGCGTGCAGGGTCGTGGCATCGTACTGTCGCAAGACAACGTTACTCACTATCGACAGGCGCGATGGCGTCGCGTTTTCTGGTGGGGCGATGAACCGCAGGTCGAAGTTGCGCACGACACCGGTTACATGGAGCGTATGGGTGTTGTACCGACCTATGATCCGAGACTTCGCATTCCGCAGAGCGTCCTGAGCGGCATGGCATCGGACTGGAGTGGACGCAAAACGGAATTGATGGCTTCCGGGCTTATTTATGAATACATGCCTGACGGTGGAGGGCGGCCAGATATCGCTCCGCTGCCGCGCTGGACAGCCCGATACCTGATGTCGCAGGACGCCCGGGCAAAAACGGCGGTTCTGGGCACCGGCGAACAAGCGGGCAGTTTCGGCATTCACTATCGCGACAAGGATACGGATCTGCCGATTTCACTCGATACCTACCCGAACATCAGCATTATGGGCCAGAGCAGCGCGTTCCCGTCATGCGGTGGCAGTTGCAGCACGCCCTATACGCCCGATATTGCGCATCAACCATCGATGTCATTCGTTCCCTATCTTGTGACCGGCGACTATTTTCACCTTGAGGAGCTTCAGTTCTGGGCCAACTGGAATTTGTTCTACTGGGGAAATCATGGCGGAAGCCAGGGCTTGATGGTCAATGACCAGATTCGTGCTCAGGCCTGGGGACTGCGGACGCTTGGACATGCCGCATTTATTACACCCGACAACCATCCGCTGAAGGCGTACTTCCTGTCCAAGCTCGACAACAATCTTGACTGGTACGAGAACAACATAGTCAGCAATCCGCCAACTCCGCTCGGTTACCTGCTGAATACGCCTGATATCGGCCTGGACAATACCTTCGCAACCTGGATGGACGACTTTTTCACCTGGACGGTCGGTCATCTTGTAAACCTTGGATTCGACAATGCCGAGGGAATTTTTCAGTACAAGGCACGCTTTCCCGTAGGTCGCATGACCGATCCGGGTTATTGCTGGATTCTTGCACCGACCTACTGGACCCGGGCACGTGATGCTCAGACGGGCCAGCCTTTTTCCGATTGGACTGACTACAAAGTCGCTGTCGTGCGCTCGTGGGACAGCAGTTCCGTGGGCCCGAGCTTCTCGTCCTGGACAATTCCGCCAAACATGTCGAGCAGTCAGGAAGACCCACTCATCAATGCGGCCTGCAACAGCAGCGAGATGGCCGATATACTTGGAATGCAGCGCAGCAACATGATCGGCGGGTCATGGAGTCATGAAGGCTATACGTCGAACATGCAGCCGGCTGTTGCCGTTGCGGCGGAACGACGGGTAACGAATGGCGAGGCCGCCTGGAACCTGTTTGACAGCCGCGCCGTGGTACCGGATTCAGGTAATTACGATTACAACGTGTCGCCGCAATGGGCAATCGTACCGGGCAATATTGACCTCGGTACACCTGGCCCGGGCAACCAGCTGCCAACGGTATCGTTGTCGGCGAATCCGAGATCTATTGCCTCCGGTGGTACGACGACATTGAGCTGGTCGTCTTCCGACGCGGATTCCTGCCAGGCCTCAGGCGCCTGGAGTGGCAGCAAGTCGTTTTCTGGAACACAGTCAATCGGAGGGCTGACAAGCGACAGCACCTTCACGCTGGTTTGCAGCAATTCCCAAGGCAGTGACACGGCAAATGTAACAGTCACGATCCAGGCACCTGGAGCGCCGACAGTTTCGTTTTCGAGCAGTCTGAGTTCGGTATCTCAGGGCTCCAATGTAACGCTGACCTGGTCATCGCAAAATACCGACTCCTGCTCGGCGTCGGGCGCATGGTCAGGCAACAAGGCGACCTCCGGAAGCGAGTCAGTGGGTCCGCTGAGCCAGAACAGCAGTTTCACACTGACCTGTTCGGGTTCCGGAGGTAACGTCAGCGAGAGCCTGAGTGTCAGCGTCACTGCCACTCCGCCGGATGCGGGCAATCCCGAAGAAGAAGGCGGTGGAGCGATTGGTTACTGGAGTCTGTTGTTTTATCTGTTGGCCGTGTGGCGTCGCGTACATGGCAGACGGTGTAATGAGGTTTCAGTTTGATGCGTAACAACATCGCAAGATGGAAGAGGTGGTCGGTCCTCGCGTTGATTCCGACCGTATTGTCTGGCTGCCTGAGCGAAGAGAAAGCATCGGTCGAAGACAATCCTGAAGCGCCGGTCGTGTCGATCAACGCGGTACCCTCGACAGTTGACCCGGGCGATACAACGACATTGAGCTGGGACGCCACAGGCGCAGACAAAGGTACTGCATCGGGCGCGTGGAGCGGCAGCCGTACATTGACGGGCACAGAGACATCCGGTCCCTTGCAATCGAGCAGCCAATTCACGCTGACCTGTACGGGGCCCGGTGGCAGCACGAGTCAAACGGCAGCGGTAACGGTCAGTGGTGGGGCTGCGCAACCGACGCTGACGTTTACGGCATCGCCCAGCGTAGTCGCGCAGGGAGCCGCGGCGACACTTCAATGGACCACCACGAACGTCGATAGCTGCACCGCATCGGGTGACTGGACAGGAAACAAGGGAACGTCTGGGTCGGAGTCGACGGGAAGCCTGAATAGCAACGCGACCTATACGCTCGATTGCGTCGGTCCGGGTGGCACTATTGGCAACACGCGAACGGTAACAGTGGCGGCCGGGTCTGCCGGAATTTTCGGCAGTGTTGACAGCAGCCTGGTAAGCAGAACGCTATCGAACAGCGTCTACCTGTACGCGGGAGCCGTTACTCCCGACGACTTTGACGGCGATTCGGGTGATCCCTTGCTAAGTGCCACAGTCCGTCAGGACAGCGGAGCCTGTACGTTCGGCTACGACGCAGGCTCGCTGGCGGCAGGCGAATACACGCTGGCCTTCGTAGCTGGTAGCTCCAATGACGACCCGCAAACTGACGAGGTGATCGACTTTGTTGGCACGCAGACGGTTACTGTCGGCGCGAGTCCGACAGTTGCGAACTTCGACGCCTCCAATATTATTCGCGTCGGCCCAGGCCGCACTTATCAAACCGTTGCAGCCGCGGCAAATGCGGCTCAAGACGGTGATGTCGTTGAAATTGACGCCGGCGTTTACGCAGCGGATGTTGCGAGCTGGTTTCAGGACAACCTCACGCTTCGCGGCGTCGGCGGGTACGCGCACCTGCGCGCAGATGGCGTCAATGCGCAAGGGAAGGCCATCTGGGTAATCGCGGGCAACGACGTGGTTGTTGAGAATATCGAGTTCTCCGAGATCTCAGTGCCGGATCAGAATGGCGCTGGAATAAGGCATGACGGGCGGAATCTTGTCGTGTGTAACGGTTACTTCCATGACAGCGAGGAAGGCATTCTGGGTGGTGCCGGAAACGTGCTCGTGGAGTACTCGGAATTCGACAATAACGGTTTTGGTGATGGCTTCAGCCACAACATGTACATACTTGATGCAGACCGGTTCACATTGCGTCATAGCTATATGCACCATGCCCGCATTGGCCACAACGTCAAAAGCCGAGCTCGCGAAAACTACATCTTGTACAACAGGATAATGGACGAGTCGAATGGCACGTCCAGTTATGCTGTCGATATACCGAATGGTGGCTTGAGCTACCTGATTGGCAACCTGATGCAGCAGGGGCCAAATACGGACAACTCGGTCATCGTCAACTATGGCACCGAAGGCCTGTCGGGCGGCCGTACGCACAACCTGTATCTCGTGAACAATACGCTGGTCGATGACTACGGCGCCACGTTCTTGCAGGCCGCTGGCGGTACCGCACTGATAGAACTGATCAACAACCTGTTCGTTGGCGGTGGCAACATTATCAGTGGGCCGCAAGCAAACATGACGACAAACCTGCAAACAACTGCTCCGGAGTTTGTCGCGATCGATTCTTACAATTACCGCCTTACCGGAAACTCGCCTGCCCGCGATGCAGGCAGCACACCGGGCACCGGCAACGGCTTTGATCTGCACCCTGAGTTTCAGTACCTGCACAAGAGTGACAGGGAATCGCGCCCGGTGGAGGGCGCAATCGATGTCGGCGCGTATGAGTTTACGCCATGAAACAAGGCCGTACGCTAAAGTTGAACCAAGAGGTTGACCCAATGAATAGAACAGTCTTTGAACGTCATAAGGATATGATGACAGAGAAACCGCCAGGCAACAGCCTGCCGTTGACCGCTTGCCTGCTGCTGGCCGGTATCTTTTCCGCGGCGGTTGCCAACGCCCAGGGCAATGAAACCAGTCCGTTTATCGACAGTATCGCTGTTGGGTCAGCCTGGCAGAATGTCACGGCGAATGAGGGCAATAACCTCAGAATCGACTATCAGACCGTAGCGTATTCGGGTGGTGGCACCAAGAATGGCCGGACTGTCGTCTTCGGCGGCGGACATAACAATGGTTTGAATGACGCCGTCGCGTTTCTTGATTGGCGCAATTTCGAGACCGTCGGCTGGACAGAAGAGTTGGTATCGACGGCCGACCATATCGGTGTCGCCGATAATGACTGGGGCCAAATCGGCCAGTATCTGAACGCAAACTACAATGGCGCGACCCCGGGAGGAATCTCCGACGATCGTGGCCTGGTGGCGTTGTCTCGACACACCTATGATCAGATAGTCGTACGATCGGATCACTTCTATATTTTCTCCGGCATCCTGCCGTATGACAATCCCGGGCAACCCAATGAACCCTGGGATCATGTAGAGGGCGATATCTGGCGCTATGACTTCGGCTCCGGCTGGAGCTTTATTGGCGCGCCGCTGGCAAACCAGTATGGCGGGCATGCGGCAGCGGCTGAAGATACATTGACCGGCAATATCTGGGTGCACGACGGTGCCGGGCTGCGTCTTTTCAATACGACGTCGGAGACGGTCAGTTCGCCGATCGCGTCTTTGAGTTCGCAAGCGGAGGAGTCGTCTTTGAATTTTAATCCGGACAAAGGCGCACAGGGCACCTTGTTCGGGTCCGGACGTTTCGCAGGTAGTAGCTGGCACGAGTACGACATTGCAACGGGCCAGCAGCGCAACATGGGTGCTGTTCCCGGCAATGCTGAAAGCACGTATATCATCTACGTTGACGCCTCATTCGGATCGAATTACGGCACCTATTTCGCGATCGTTCCGCAGAACGGGACTCTCCGGCGCTGGAATGGGTCCGGTTGGGATACGGTTGCAACCGGTGGTCCAACAGGTAACGGGCACGTTTACGGCCGCGCCGGGTTTGAACCCGTCCATCAGGTGTTCTACTGGATACACAATTCGTACAGTGGCAATAATGCCTGGCAAACACGCGTGGTTCGTCCGTATCCATTCAATGGCAGCGCTGAGCCGCCTCCGACGGTCGCATTGTCTGCGGACCCGGAGTCCGTGCCAGCACAGGGGACGACCACTTTGACGTGGAGCAGCACGAACGCCAATAGTTGCAATGCGTCCGGAGACTGGAGCGGCGCCAAACCATTGTCAGGCAGCGCATTTTTCGGGCCATTGAACTCGGACAAGACATATTCACTGGCCTGTAGCGGCAGTGGCGGAACCTCTTCAGATACGGTGACTGTCACGATTCAGGGTACGCAGCCTGCTCCGACTGTCAGTATTTCGGCCAATCCGTCATCTGTCGATGCAGGTGGATTTGCCGTTGTGGACTGGACCTCGTCAAACGCCAGCAGTTGCTCGGCATTCGGTGACTGGTCCGGAAACAAGCCGCTGCAGGGCAGCGAGTCGGTTGGCCCACTGTCGCAGGATTCGACTTTCCGAATGACGTGTTCGGGCACGGGCGGCGATGCAACCAATGCAGCGACCATTACTGTGAATACTCCTGCGCCGCCGCCGCCACCACCACCGCCCGTTGACGATAATCCGACGACCGACCCCCAGAACCAAATCGGTGGTGGTTCCTTCGGTTTGCTGTTCTTGCTGATGCTTGCGACCCTGGGGCTTTTCAGGCAGACGGTGATCGATCGCCGACGATAGTCCGAACCCGCAGATGATTCGCGGCGCTGTGATTCTCTTCGAGTCGCAGCGTCGCAAGTATCTGCTTAGGGAAGACTGCGTTTCTCATCCTGGGCGAAAACGCCGCCCTCCTGCGGAATGCTTTCGTCAGCCGCGATATTCACCCTCGCACCTGGTTCAGGCTCTCTTGCGACCTCCTGTTCCGCCCGGAAGCGCATCAGTATGACTATTGCGATCAAGTGATAGTAAAGATCGAAATAGGCCAGCCCGAGAAAAGCGCCCCCGACCGCGTAGCCGATAATACTGACCTGGATCATTGACGACAGGTTATGTATCCATCGCAATGACTCTCGATTTTTCGATAGTTTCGCAATTTTTCTGCCATTTTGCAGTGTTACCAGGCCGAGCAACAGGTATATCGCCAGACCGACAAATCCATGCTCCGCCAACACTTCGAAATAAATGCTGTGGGCGTCATGAAAATCATCCGGTACCGGTGCATAGGTTTGAAAGAGCTCCGGAAGAAAGGTATCGAATCCGCCTCCGAAAACCGGGTATTCCTTGGCAAGGTTGATCGCAAACCGCCAGGCATTAATACGTCCCATGGCCGACGCATCCATCTCGTAGTTTTGAATGGTTGCCATTCGTTCTTCCCATTTTTGAGGGATGAATGCGGCCGCGATTATTCCCAGTACAACGAGTACAACGCCGATACGAAATTTGTTCTTGCTCTTCAGGATTAGAGACAGCGCCATGGCCGATCCGGCCAGAAACGCGCCACGTGAATATGACCCGATTATCGAAACCGAGACCAACAACATCGAGACAATAAGCCCCATGCGAACCCAGCGGTGTTGTGTTTCCAGCTGCAGGTAGCGCATCAGCGGTAGTGTCATGACCAGCGCGAAAGCAATTTCGTTGTTGCCTGTGATATGAGTCATCGGCGGGCCCCAGACCAGGTAGTTTCCGCCCGTCACAAGCGTGAAAAGCCCTCCCTTAACGCCGTAAAACCCAATCGATACAACGATCACCCAGACCAGGTTATTAATTCGGGCATGGGTTTTCATTACCATGATGGTTGCGAGAACCATCATCTGAATCTTCAGTGTTCGTTCCAACTCCCAGGCGCTGTGGGAGCTGTCGATTGCCATGAAGGTGGTCATGCACATCCACAGGACCCAGATAAGCCACAAGGTCGTCAATGCATTGAAGGGGATTTTCTTCGGCTCTTTCGAAAAGAAAAGGCCTAAAATAAGACTCGCAGCGACAATCTGCGAAAACGGGAAGTTGTAGGCAAACCCCCAGGTAAGCCGGTGTGGATTCATGTATCCGAGCCACGACCACATTAGTACACCAATACTTGGGCGCATCAGAATGAATGGCACGCTGCCAAATACAATAAGTGTTATTAGTAAGTCCCGCATTGGCCCTCGCTACCGCTTCGCGCGGTATGCTCTTGCAATAAGCTTGAATAATTGCTCATTCTCCGCCACGGCAACCAGCCTGGTTGCAAAAGCCTCCTGAGAAGTGCGCCCAAGTGTCCAGCTTCGATGGTATTGCTGAACGAGAGTGTACGACATGATTGCATCCACAATATCGGCCGGAATTTCGAGCTGGCGAAAGTAGCCGACTGTGTTCGCTGCGATGAAATCGATTGATCGCCGCAATAACCGCGTTTCGCCATTCTCGAGATTGCAGACATCGAAAACGAGGCTGAACAAATCATAGCCCGGCAACTTGATGTCGCCAAAATCCTCCCAATCCAGAAAATAGATTCGTTGTCCCCTTGCGAGAATATTATCGAAATAGAGATCGCCATGTTGCGAAATCTCAGGTAGAGGGAACTGCAGAAGTGATTGCGCGTGCTTCGCTGCAAGCTCATTGTAGTAGTCGGCAACGCTCGCCGGCAATGGAGTATCGTAAAGTCCGGAAAACGGCTTCAGGTAATCATCAGATTTGATTGTCGCAGCGCCAGATTGCGATCGCAGTGTCGTATGCAGTTCTGCGAGTTGTCGAGTAACGAGTTTCAGCTTTCTTGATTTTGCGCGGTAGCTGCTCAACCTGTTGGCAGCAATAGGCGCTGTGCAAAGCACGAAAAATTCCCTGGTCTGGTCAAAGAACAGCGGTGCCGCCGCCAGACCAGGACAGACTTTGTGAACGCATTGCAGGTTTTCATACTCGCGGGCAAGCACGGGACGGTTGCGGCTCAGTTTCAGAACGGCAAAGGGTGAGCTTGATGCTGTATCAAATAGAAACAGCAGGATGCTCCCTTCTGTGAGGTCGTAGTTGTTATAGAGGAGTACTCTGGCCGCTGTCATTCCCAGGTGTTTCTCGGTCAGAATTTCGATTTCACTTGCGAGCCGAGTCATAGCGAAACCCTGCGCTGTGTCGCAAATAGCCGATGTTCTTGCAACGAAATCGGTACACGCCTGTTACTGGACCTGATCAGCACTTTACGCCTGTAATCAACAGATGGCTCTCAAGAAATCGATCCAGACCGGATCCTGCAATTAGCTTCGCGACCAGATTGCGAAAGCCTGTGCCCTGCGGGTAGGTAAAGTGGTTTCTGTAGTATCGGTAGGCACCGGCATCGAACGGGACGACGAATCGAGGTTTCGTGCAGTTGGGAAATGCAACGTAACTCCGGGTTTTTGAGAATCCCGCTGCCTGCAACGCTGCCGTGTACTGCATCGGCGACAGGAACAGTTCCCTCTGCCGACGATAGGTTTGCAACACGGCAGATAATCTCCCGGAAATGCCTGATTCCTGTTTCGCTCCGGCCTGATATCTTCGGTAGTCCCAACGATTGGAAACACACAGACAGACACAACCGCCGTCAGTCAGGGTACGGTACAGGCTTGCGAACAGGGATTCATAGTAGGTCCGCGGGTCTTCGTCGGCGCTGTCGTCGCGCCCGCCACCTGTATTCATGATCACCAATTCATAGCTGTTCTTATTGAAAGGCAGTGACGAAACATCTGCATTTATCTGCGGAGAGTTTACTTCGGCCGTACGCGCAGTAATTTTGTCTTTTGAAGCTGCAAGCGAGTGGAGATCCACAGACGCCACATCGCCGAACAGCGTGGCTAGCGCATGCGCGTGTGCTGCATCAGGGGGGCAGACAGAAAGTACACGAGGCCTCTCAAGGTCGGGTAGCAGTAGACGCCAACTGAGGGCATCGAGCAGTTCGTTAGTTTCAGCTTTCGTATACAGCGCAATTCCCCAGGGTTTAACCAATTCTAACGGATTGCCTTAAGAGCTCGCAGCAACGGGTGAGTCACGGATGAGATCACACCTTGTATTTCCGCGAATGACTCGTTGAGTAATCTCCATTTCATGGATCGATCAAGTATCAACAAGGTTAGATAGTAGACAACGGCACCTGTGATGATTGTTATCAGTAACAACCAGCCACCAGCAAGTTCAAATATTGACTGCAGTCGATCTTGAAGTATGGCGATGGTCAGGGACATGACCAGGCAACCGAGTACACCGGGCAAGACGCTTTCAACATATTGAAGTGCCGAGAAGCCAATACGCCGAGACAACAGGAACATCAAAAGCAGCCAGTTTGCGAATGCAGAAAAGGTGACAGCGGAGGCGATACCGATGACACCCCAGCGACTCAGCGCCAGCGTTGCGATGGCAAGCAGCATCAGGTGCACGAATTGTCTCTTGATGTCGTCGACAAGGAAGCTACGTGCATTGATCAGTGACACCGCAACCGGTTCGACTGAATACAGAATTCCCGCCAGGCATAAAATTTGAAGTGGCAGAACCGTTGGCTCCCATCGAGCACCGTATACAAACGTTATGAACGTCGGTGCCACAACCAATAATCCGGCCAGCAACGGAAAAATCACCATGGTAAGGACGCAGGTTGCCCGCTTGAAGGACCACCGCAATGCGGCGTCATCATGTTGAATCTTGGAGAAGGCAGGGAAAAGGACACTGCCTACAGAAACCGATAGCCGCGTTACAGGCAACATCATCAGATAGTGTGCTCGCGAGTAAAAGCCGAGCGCCTCCATCCCCAGCTTCATACCCGCAAAGAAATAGCTGATATTGCGGGAGATATCAGCAAGCACTTCCTTGCCTGCAAATTGCGTGGCTACCCCAAGCAGTTCTCTGCAGGCTGGCATGCTGAACACAAATCTTGGCCGCCATCGCATCGCAAAGGCGAGCTGCGCGACTGCGATTGCCGAAGCAAGCACTCTGCCGACGACGAGACTCCACACACCGAATCCGAGCACAGCCATAGTTATTGAAATCACACCGAAGCTGAGCATCTCCAGCCAATTCGAGATCGCAATGGGTTTGAACTCCATCGCTCGTCGCGCCAACACGGTGGGAATTCCACGAAATGCGAGCACCAGCAAGGCCGTCGAAAGTGCTACAAGGACAGTTCCAACTTTCGGATCATCCATCATTATCGTCAGCAGCGGTGAGATGCCCGCAAGTACGAGCATGGCGAGAACCGCCGTGATCAATTGCAATACAAAACCGGTTGAGAGATCCAGATCCGACACATCGGGTTTGCGGACGAGTGCGGAGGCGAAAGAGGAGGCGATCAGGGTGCTACCGACCTCAATGAAGATCAGGCAAGCGGCAATCAGACCGAAATCGGCGGGCTCCAGAATTCGTGCCAGCGTTACGCCTATCGCAAAGGATATTGCCTGGCTACCCAATGTTCCAGAGATCGACCAGAGCGAACCTCGTCTCGTCTTGGATCGAATACTCTCTTCGGTCACATCGCCTCACCCAGCATCGGTGCAAAAAAACAATCGAAATTTCGCCCCTTGCGCAATCCGTGCAATGGGCGATGCATAATCCACGATGTCCCGCACGAGCGCAATATCGTCAGAAATATTGCAGTTGGCGGTCGTAGTTACACCACGTGGCGGGCGTTAACATAACCTATAATGAGCACATCGCCTGCAGCGCAATGCAAATAGTTTTGTCATGTCCGGGCCCCTGGCAGGTCAGACGGAAGTTCATTTTCTGGTCGACGCAACCGGAACCGGGCAATATGTGGCGGGAAATGCCCGGCTGATCGGTTTGCACAGCGGAACCGGCGCAACGATTGACTGTCAATGAAGATCATACTAATGAGTTATCCTGACCACTCGCTCCTCGATTATTTGGATCCCCAAGCATGAACAGAACGCTTTTGCTCCTGGCATCACTAGTTGCGGAATCGGCGTATTCCGCCGTATTGCTCGTCGGTCCGAACATGCCGTATGAATTACCGAGTGAGGCCGCGATGGTCGCAGAGGATGGGGATATTGTCGAGATTGAGGCGACTGTCTATGCCGGCGACGCTGCCGTTTGGACACAAAACGACCTGGTGATTCGGGGTGTTGGCGGCAGGCCTCACATCAGGGCCGATGGGGCCGCTGCCGAGGGCAAAGCGATATGGGTGATCAAAGGCGACAACACGGTCATCGAGAACATTGAGATGTCGGGCGCGACCGTAGCCGACGCAAATGGTGCCGGTATTCGACTTGAGGGCACGAATCTTACGGTCCGAGGCTGCTATTTTCACGACAATGAAAACGGGATTTTGACGGGCCCGAATCCGGACAGTGAGGTATTGATTGAGTACTCTGAATTCGCGAATAACGGTTACGGCGATGGGTACTCCCATAATATGTATATAGGCCGTGTGGCAAAGTTTACTTTGCAGTTCAGCTACGTCCACCATGCCCGTATCGGGCACCAGGTAAAAAGCCGGGCAGTGAAGAACGAAATTCGCTTCAACCGGCTGATGGATGAACGAAGCGGTACGTCAAGCTACATCATCGATCTTCCCGATCCGGGCGAGGCCTTCGTCGTCGGCAACGAAATGCAGCAGGGTCCGGATGCGGACAACTGGGCCATGGTGCACTCGGCACAGGATCTGCAACTGGTGAACAATACGCTCGTGAACGATCGTAGCAGCGGTGTGTTCGTCACGTTGTCGGGCCCGAGTCGATCAAGCGTCCTGCAGAATAATTTGTTTATAGGCACCGGCAGGTTCGAGGCGGAGGGCGCAGAAATGCGGGGCAACCTGGTGATTGACGACGGGAAGCTCGCAGACCGTCGGGGGTTCGACTACAGGCTAACGGCTGCTTCGCCAGCGATCGACACCGGAACACCCGTTGATCCGACCGCACAATTGCTCTGGGAGTACGAGCACGTCGCCAGCCGCAAAGAGAGGGAAGACGGTGGACAGGTCGACGTTGGCGCACACTCCTACTGATTCCGGCGGCTCATTATGTCAATGCCCGCATTCCCCGCGTTTTGATTTTACTGCAGAAACTCGCACGACTGAGTAGACTATTGCCATGACTAAATCGTATAGCATCCTTTTGGTATCCCTGTCGCTGCTTGCCAGCAATCAGGTCTGGGCGGAGCTGT
The DNA here is from genome assembly GCA_002338605.1 of Proteobacteria bacterium UBA1847. Lineage (GTDB taxonomy): Bacteria > Pseudomonadota > Gammaproteobacteria > Steroidobacterales > Woeseiaceae > UBA1847. The sequence continues at coordinate 12,784 of DDIP01000271.1, forward strand.
GTGGCGGGCCGCTTAGCGACAACAATTTCGGCAGGCCGCTCGATTACACGAGCAATGAGGACAAGTATGGTTATTCGGGCGGCCAGGGCAACAAGCTGCTCATTGTAGAGAAGCACCATTTCAATCGAGATGTCGAAATGTTGATTGCCGGAATGCAAGGGCCGTTACCGGGCGACATCCACTATACGTTGAAGCAGTTCCCGAACCATTATCGAGCTCTGAACACAATGGCTCAATGGCACCTGCAAAACCCGAATCCGACAGATGAGGAATGTGGCAACTGCCTCGAATGGCTGCTTCCGGCCGAGTGCTATTTTGCCCGCGCGATCGCGCTCACACCCGAGGATCCTGTCATTTACTATATCTTTGGGCTCTATTTGCACAAGAACAAGGAGTTGGAAAAGGCCGTCAACGCCTACAACGATGCCTCAACGCTCGGCTTGGACACGGCGGAATTCCATTACAATCTGGGCTTGCTGCTGGTCGACATGAAGGACTATGAGTCGGCCAGAACACATGCACTGAAAGCGTACTCGCTGGGTGTGCGGTTCCCCGGGCTGCGAAACAAACTCAAGAAGCTTGGCAAGTGGTAGCATATGGCTGCACACTACACAGTGATGCGGTTTGCCAACCAAACAATAACGAAGCGGAAGAATCTTGAGCGAATCTGAACGGCCTTTGGTGACTATCGTCCTGCCGGCCTTTAATGAAGAGGCTATCCTTGAACAAAACGTAGGGATTCTGTTCGATTACCTGCAGACCCTGGAGGATCGTTATCGGTGGGAGGTCATCCTGGTCAACGATGGCAGCAGCGACGGTACAGGTGAAATAGCCGAGCGCCTGGCACAGCGCTACGAGGTTTTGACCGTTGTTCACCATCGCACCAATTTTGGCCTGGGTCAGGCTTTCAAGACGGCGTTCCGTCGATCGAAGGGCGACTTTGTCGTCAGCCTGGATATCGATCTGAGCTATTCGCCGGAGCATATCGAATCGCTCCTCGCCAAGATTGAGAGCTCTCCGGCCAAACTGGTGCTTGCATCGCCCTACATGAAGGGTGGCAAGATATCGAACGTGCCGACGCTACGCAGAGTGCTAAGTGTTTATGCCAACCGTTTCCTTTCGTTCTTCGCTCAGGGACACCTTTCTACGTTGACCTGCATGGTACGAGCTTACGACGGCCAGTTTGTCCGCAAGCTGGATTTGCGCGCCATGGGCATGGATGTAATGCCGGAGACGGTATACAAGGCTATGATTTTGCGAGCAAAAATCGAGCAGATTCCTGCGCACCTTGACTGGGGCTTGCAGCAGCAGGCAGGAACAGCACGGAAATCGAGCATGCGAATCCTGCGCCATATTCTCGCAACCATACTGTCGGGATTTATTTTCCGACCGTTTATGTTTTTCGTTCTGCCCGGATTATTGCTTCTTGGATTGTCGCTGTATGTCAATATCTGGATGCTGGTCCACATTGCAGACGCATACGGTAGCGTCACAACGGACCAGGGCGTATCGGGTCGGTTGTCGCTGGCAGTGGCTGAGGCATACGCTTTGTATCCGCATACCTTTATCGTTGGGATGCTGACCCTGATGGTCGCAATTCAGCTTGTTAGCCTTGGCATCATGTCTCTTCAGAGCAAGGCATACTTCGAGGATCTTTTCCATCTGGGTTCGTCAAATAAGCGCAGCAACATTGACGCGTAAGCGGACCGGATATCAGGCAGATGGGCGCAGGTCTCGACTCGCTACCGCGACTGTATCGCCAAACACAGTGTGATTGTCATCACGGTCAGCGATCCCTGGTTGGGCTAGACTCCGTTGGGATCGATTAACGTCGCGTTGAACTTATTGGAAACTAAAGAAAAAATGGGAAAAATACTCGTAACGGGGGTCGCCGGATTTCTAGGCTCAAATCTCCTGAATAAGCTGATGTCCGAGGGTCATAGTGTTATCGGAATCGATAACCTGTCCATGGGCTACAAGAGAAATATCGAAGCTCATTTGGGCAATGATCAATTCCAATTCATTGAAGCCGATGTGACTGAACCTGCCTCGTTTTCCGGGCTGGATGACGGTATAGAATGCATAGTGCATCTCGCGGCATTCAAGATACCGCGTTACGGTACTGCTCTCGATACACTGCAGATTAATTATCGTGGTACAGAAAACGCGCTGGAATTTGCGAGGAAACTCAATTGCAAGTGCGTACTTGCGTCGACGTCTGACGTATACGGCAGGAACCCCAAACTACCGTTCAGCGAAGCGGATTCCGACAGTGTCATAGGATCTTCGTTAGCACCTCGATGGGCGTACGCCGTGTCAAAGCTGTTCGACGAGCATCTGGCCCTGGCGTACCAGGATGCCTACGGGTTCCCTGTGACGCTGTTGCGCTTCTTCGGTTCCTATGGCCCCCATCAGCATTTGACCTGGTGGGGAGGACCACAATCCGTGTTCATAAATGCCGTCCTGAATGACGAAGTGATTCCTATACACGGCGATGGATCTCAGACAAGGAGTTTTACCTTTGTGTCTGACACGGTCGCAGGAATTTACCAGTCCATCGTGCGTGATGAAGCGAACGGGGAGGTTATTAACATTGGTTCGACTTCAGAGATTTCGATCCTGGATCTGGCCAAGAAAATCAAAGAATTGAGCGGCACTCCTGGTGAGCTCAAGATTGAGTTTGTGCCTTATGAGTCGTTTACCGGAAAGAAATATCAGGATGTCATGCGACGAATCCCGGATACACGGTTGTGCAAGAAACTGCTTGGCGTAGAAGCCAAGGTTTCGCTGGATGACGGACTCAAGCGCACGATCGAATGGCAACGACAGGTTACGGCCTGAACCCGCGGCAGAACGGCACCTGCTGCCTTTCGTATAGCTCAGACGACTTACTATGAAAATAGGCATCATTGGCGCCGGCATGACCGGGCTGGCTCTCGCCCAGAGGCTGACTAAAGAAGATCACGAGGTCACCGTGTTCGAGCGTGAACCACAGCCGGGTGGGCTCGCGACCTTTCAGGACCACGGCGAGTTTATCTTCGATCGTTTTTATCATGTCATTTTGCCTACGGACCGGTACCTGATTTCGTTTATCGAGGATATTGGGCTGGGTGACAAACTTCGCTGGCGAACAACATTGACCGGGTTTTTCGTTGATCGGAAAACATATTCCGTTAGCAATGCGCTGGAGTACCTGAAGTTTCCTCCGCTATCGCTCTGGAGCAAGTTTCGTCTCGGGTTCACGATCCTGTATTGCTCCCGCATCAATGATTGGCAAAGGCTGGAGAAAATTACCGTTGAAGACTGGCTGCTCAAGTTATCCGGCCGTGCTACCTACGAGAAACTTTGGAAACCGCTGCTACTGGCGAAGCTGGGCGAGAACTACCGTCGGGTGTCCGCCGTTTTCATCTGGAGTTACATCAAGCGAATGTTTTCGGCGAGAGATAAGTCGGCGAGTCGCGAGCAAATGGGACATGTTTGGGGTGGCTACAAGACGGTACTTGACCGGCTGGTTGATGTAATCGCACGAGGTGGTGGTAGCGTCAAACTCGGCGTAACCGTCAAACGCATATTTGCAGCCGAAGATCGTGGTGTCGAAGTCCTGACCGACAAGGGCAGCGAGACATTCGACAAGATCGTATTTACGGGACCGGTAAATGTACTGCAGCAGGTCGTCGATCCAGCGCTGGTTGACGTCCAGGGCTCGGGCAAGGACGTGGAATATCTTGGCGTGCTCTGCATGGCGCTGGTCACAAGGATACCTTTGACGCCGTTTTATGTACTGAACATTGCAGATGAGCAAGTCCCTTTTACCGGTGTAATCGGCATGAGCACAGTCGTGGACACGGAAGAAACGGCGGGTCTTTATCTCACTTACCTGCCAAAATACATGCTTTCGACGGATGATGAAATGCGCTTGCCGGAGGAACAGGTACGCGATGATTTCATGCGGGGGCTGCGAATCATGTTTCCTGACCTTGATGATACCGACATTGTTAGTGCGCGGATTCATCGTGCGGTCAAGGTGCAGCCACTTCAGGTACTGAACTTTTCAGAAATCATACCCACGACCCAAACGCGGCATCCCGATTTCTTCGTACTCAATACCGCGCAATTTGTTAATAACACGCTTAACAACAATGAAGTAATCCGTGCTGTCGATACTTTTGTTGAAATGTATCGAGACACACTGGTAGAAGGTCCGGCAACGCCCGCAGACCTGCAATCAACGGCCTGAATTGAGGATCAATTGTCATGTCCGAAAATCCGTACTTTGTCCACGAATCATCGTATGTAGATGATCCGTGCTCTATAGGGAAAGGGACTCGTATTTGGCATTTCAGCCACATCATGCAAGGCAGCACGATCGGCAAGAACTGCAATATTGGCCAGAATGTCGTGATTTCTCCGCGTTGCGTAATTGGCAACAACGTCAAGATTCAAAATAATGTATCGGTTTATACCGGCGTAATTCTCGAAGATGATGTTTTCTGCGGTCCGTCAATGGTTTTTACCAACGTGATCAATCCGCGGAGTCATGTTGAACGCAAGGATGAATACAAGACGACTCTCGTCAAGAAAGGGGCATCAATCGGTGCAAACGCGACAATTGTGTGCGGCGTAACGCTTGGCGAATATGCGTTCGTCGGTGCCGGATCCGTAGTCACCCGGGACGTCCCTGATTACGCAGTCGTATACGGTTCGCCGGCTCGCATAAAGAGCTGGGTCTGTAATTGTGGACTGCGGTTGTCGCTGTCCGCCGATCTAAACAGCGATGA
>DDIP01000316.1 GCA_002338605.1 Proteobacteria bacterium UBA1847
CAAGCCATTGATCTCAGCGAAGAGGCTGCCGTTGCGCGGGAGCTGGCGCTGGTGCGCGTCATCGTCAAGCCTGAGGCGCGCCAGGCGTTGCTGCAGGAAGCCGAGATTTTCCGGGCGCGTGTGGTGGATTCCTCTCCCACGGCCTTCATGCTGGAGGCGACGGGTGCGAGCGAAAAGCTCGACGCTCTGGTCAACCTTTTGCATAACTACGGCGAAGTGGAGATGATTCGCTCGGGCGCGATGGCGATGGCTCGCGCGCCGCAAGACAATCCGGAAGGGGGTTTCGTGGAGTCCCCGTCCACGGACAAAGAGAAGGTGAACGCCTAAGGATGGAATTACGGCCTGGTCCGTTGGGGGATCGCCACATGCGGGTGCTCCCCACTTCACGGCGTTGACTGGCCGCTTTGCAGGAGTAAGAACGACTGATGGCAGCTACTATTTATTACGAAAAGGACGCAACGCTCAGCGATCTCGACGGCAAGACGATGCTGGACTACGGCTCCGGGTCCGGCGTGCTCGCCATCGCGGCACTGAAGCTCGGCTGCGCCCGGGCCACGGCGATGGACATCGACCCGCAGGCCGTGATCGCAACACAGCAAAATGCGGTCGACAATGGTGTCGACGACAATCTTGTGGTTCTGGCCACAGCGGACGCGATTCAGGGGGAATTCGACGTCGTGGTCGCCAATATCCTTGCCGGACCACTTGCTCAGTTTGCCGAATCCATCACATTAACGCTCAGACGGGGCGGTATGCTTGCATTGTCGGGCGTATTATGTGAACAAGCCGACGAGGTTATGGCCGCTTACGAGCCCTGGATCGAGTTCGAAGCGCCGGTTTTCGATGAGCAGGACGGCCAGGTTTGGTCGAGATTGACGGGTAGAAAGAGAGCGAGCACGACCTGAAATGTACACCCAATGCCCAGAATGCGAGATTGCCTTTCGTGTCACTGCCGATGTCCTGAAGCAGGCCGCCGGCATGGTGCGTTGCGGCGGTTGCAGCCACGCATTCAATGCACTGGCCTTTCTTTCTGAAACGATGCCGAAGCAGTCTGCTGCGACCAGTGCCCGAGCCGTGGTCCCGGAACTCAAGCCGGAGATCATCGAGACCGACAAGCAACCGCCACGGTCGATTTCGGCCAAACAAAGCGCCGCACTCCTGAAGACACTGGACGAACTGGCGGGTTCCGAAATTCGTATCGAGGACACCGGCGTCGAATGGCGTGTCCTCGACGCCGACGAAGCGGCCGAACCTGCCGCCGATGACGATGTCGCGAATGTCACCGATGACGATGTCGTCGATGAAGAACCGCCGGTGCGACGCCCGGTCGATGAGCTGCGGTTCGATGACAATACGCCATTACCTGACGACTTCGAACTGGATGACGATGCCTCTCACTCCCAACAGGCCGAAGACTTAAACGACGCAAAGCCGGACGCGCCGGTTTTCGCACCGATGGCATCGCAGGCCGATCTTGCATTGACCGAACCCGACGAATGGACCGACCTCCTCGGCGAGTTTCAGGAACTTGCAATCGATGTCGCACCACCAACTGAAGGCTCACACGAAGCGCCGCTTCAAGAGACATCAGAAATCGCGGACGATACGGCAGACACCGCAAACGCACCGCTCGACGTCGATACACAGTTCGCGCTGCAGGCCGAAGCCATGGGTATAGACATCACCGGTGGCCACGCGATTGAGGATATCGCCGAAGTACTGGAACAGGACCTCGAGGAAGAGCGCGCCGAGGACCTTGAGGATGCCCGGGAAGACCAGCTGGAAGCAGAGCTTGCCGCGCTCGACGATGAGCCGGAACCCGGCGCTGAAGAGATTGAGTACGGCGACACACTGGCAGCCGAGCTTGAAGACGACCTGGAAGAGGAACTGGTCGAGGACATCGAGGATGCACTTGAGGATGCTCTCGAAGACGAACTCGATGAAAAACTGGAAGACGAAGTTCTCGACGACGATGCGGACTTTGAGCCAGACGACATCGCCCAGCTCGACATGATCGACGAGCAGTTCGAGCCGGTCGTTGAAAACCACTCGATGGAAGAAGAGCTGGCATTGCTCGACACCGAGTCGGACGAGGACTTGCCGGGCGACCGCGATGTCAGCGCCGGAATCCAGCACGTCGTACCACCGATGACCGAGGAAGAACACACGGTCAATATGCAGATCGACCAGGACCTGATGGCGCTGGCCATCGAGGACGAGGACGGGTTTGCATCGACGATAATCATTCCTGACGCTCACGTGGAGAAAAAGGCCAGCATCAATTCAGCGGAACAGGATGCCGACGCCGAGCTCCACGCGCCGCCCGGATTCGAAACCATCATCATGGAGGGCGACTTCGTGCGATCGGCCCTCGACGACGAGAAGCGCGAAGCTGACGTGGAAGCTGCCGCGGCGCTCGCAGAACTGGCAGCCATGGACGAAGCAAAGGCGGCAGAACAGCCTGGCGGCAAACGTTATCGCATGGTCGCCGGTGTGGCAGGGCTCATCATCTTGCTCGGCATCCAGATGATGCACCAGTCGCGCGAGGCGTTGGCGACAATACCGGCCTTCAGCAGCACGGTCGGTCAGATCTACCGTGCCATTGGGCAGCCGGTTCAGCCAGCCTGGGACATCACCGCCTGGCGCATCGAAGCCAGCGAAGACACGATTGCAGCCGATGAGGGCACCGAAAACCTCACCGTTTACTCGCGCATCGGCAACACTTCCGATCGTGCAATGCCCTACCCGCTCATCAGCATTTCGCTGACCGATCGCTACCTCGAACCCGTTGGCAGCCAGATCCTCGATCCGGCGGACTACCTGCCGTCAGACCTCGACCCGCGCCGGCACGTCGAACCGGGCAATACATTCAATGCCGTCATGTCGGTCCAGTCGCCATCCATCGAGGCCACAGGGTACAAACTTGACGTCTGTTACCGTTTGTCCGATGGTCGGCTTCGCTGCGCCATCGATGACTTCAAGTGATATTTGCACCTTTAAAGATCGGTCCCTACACACTGTCCAACCCGCTCGTCCTCGCGCCGATGGCGGGTGTCACGGATGCACCGTTTCGGCGCATCTGCCGACGATTCGGTGCCGGCATGACCACCTCGGAAATGACGACGGCTGATACTCGCCTCTGGCAAACCGCGAAGTCCCGGCATCGGCTCGATCTCGATCTCGATGCCGAACCGGTTGCCGTTCAGATTGCCGGCTCCGAGCCCGGGCAACTGG
>DDIP01000265.1:0-1312 GCA_002338605.1 Proteobacteria bacterium UBA1847
CCCGACTTCGTGTCCGTTTCCTCCCATGCCGGTGTTCGACGCTTTGGCCCCCTCAGGCAACTTCAGTGTTGGGACTAGGCGCATCATTTCTGAGGGGTCGTGGTGAAGAGGAGCGGCTGGCGCACCGCCGCAGCTTTGTGATGCGGAGTGGTGCGAGTATGAGACGAATGTTTGGCCCGACTTCTCGTTTGCAACAATTGACAGGGCGCTAGTTTCTTTGTCATGGCAAAGCACCGTAGACATAGGCCTAGTACCGGTACTGGCCTGAAAACCCCGCGACACTCGCCGTGGCCGCTCTGCATTTTCCGCCCATCCAAACTTGGCCATCGCGTCTACAGCGGCACTAAGGGCGGGCTCCGCATCAATACTCGTTCTATAGACCACGGTCGCCATAGAATTTACGGCCTGACTTCCAACGAGCGATAACTCCGAAGGTACATTCAGCGCGGCGAATCCGTCAGGAATAGACGTCGAGTACTCGCCTCGTCCTCGATAAGAATCCCCAAGGAAGGCGTCGGCAACATTAGGGTCGACGCATGAAAACGGATCTTCGGCGTAACTTGCCGCGGTTATCGCAAGTATTAAGAGAAAAGCGTATCTCATATCAAATCCTCCAACGGCTGCTCTGGGTCACAAGCCGTCATCTTACCTCAAGTTTTTCGAGCGGCGGCTATGCGAAGTGAAGCAGCCCCTCAACTAGCTTCCTGGCGACCGTCTCAGAACGGCCAAAAGCAGACGTCGAAATACTAGATCAATTGACAATACGAAATGTAAATTTCTGTCCAAATTGCAGATTGAACACAGCGTGCCTTGAGCCATCCTCCCGGTTCGCTATTTTCTCAAGAGTGTTCGAGTTCAACGATACTCTCGCCACATCAGGCTTGTGCCATCTCCACATTACGCCCAATTGAAAGCTATAGTCGTCGGGCGCTGTGCGTGTACTTACCATGTCGCCGTCAGGAGCTACCAGTTCAAAAGAAAAGTCTTGGCGTACCTTTGGACGTTCAGACAATTCTCTATACAGCTCATCCATCGACTGACCGGATGCTTCTTGGTTGGCGGATTCCGGGTGTAACTCTTCGATTGTTTTGCCCGGATGCGATGTGGATACGTCCTCACCAAACGTGATCTCCAACTCGTCATCACGCGCAATCTCGTGGTTTTCAACCCAGATTAGATGTTTGTCAGCTTCGTCATGTCCGTAAAGACCACCGTAAACCTCTAACGCAGCCGTCTCCTCTCCGATGACATCACCATGAACGTGGACAGAGATGATGTTAAGACCGGAATTGGATACAGATGCTAACGGCTT
>DDIP01000265.1:1452-3550 GCA_002338605.1 Proteobacteria bacterium UBA1847
AAGACCTGCCATATCGATCGAATCTCAATAGAAATTGCGTGAATGTGAACGGCTGCTTCACGCCCTGAGTCAGTCCGTCAAGGTATTTAAGCAGCCTCTGCAAGATATTTTAGCAGGGGTGAGCCCTTGCGTCGCAATGCCTCGAGATATTTTGATTCGTCATAGGGAGTACGGTCCTGCCAGCAGCGATGCAGGATGCGTATCCACTTATAGGCGAGCGCTCGTACCGCCACCTGATAGCTGCACCCCTTGGCACGTTGCTGCCGATAGTAGGCACCGGCCCAAGCGGATTTATTGATCGTCTGTGCGGACCAGTCAACGAAGGTCTGACGAACAAAGGTCGGGCACTGCCAGCGCCAGTGCACCCAGGTTGTTTTACCGCTGCGCTTGGTCACCGGTGCGATGCCGGAGTACTTCTGCAACGCATCAGCCTGCGGGTAGCGTTGCCGGTCTTCACCGAACGCGGCCAGCAAACGCGGTGCCAGGACTTTTGCTGCACCCGGTAACGGACTGAACAGCAGATCGTAATCCGGTAGTTTTTGGGCGGTTGCTGCGATCTCATCATCAAAGCGCTTCAGCGCCTTGATGGTGATGCGCAGTTGTTCGATCAGGATCTCCACCTGCAAGCGATGCGGCTCGATCACCGCCGGATCGAGTGTCAAGGGCATGGCCGCCTTGATCGCCGTGATGCGCTTCTCAATGAGCCGGGCAGAGTTTACGTGGTGACTCTTAAAGAAACGTTCCAGGCTTGCCTTGCGGGCACGCTTTGCTTGATTAATCGTTGGCCACTGACTGAGAAAGTCACAGAACACCACCGTGTTGTGTTCGCTAAACCATTCAAGCACTTGCGGATAATATTGTTTCAGTGCATGGCCCAAACGATTCACCATGCGGCCCTGGTCAGAGACAAATTTATCGCGTTGCTCAACCAGGCCAATCAGCTTACGCATGCCCACGCTTTGCGGCTTGAGCGGGCTGAATCGCTCCGGATGGCGGACTATCAGATCCACCGCCAGCTCCGCATCCGTCGGATCGTCTTTGGCGCCGCTGGGCGTAAACGCTTCACGGTATTTTGCCAGCGTCGATGGATTAATCGGATAAAGCACAAAAAAATCATACTTCTGCAGCGCCGAGACAATCGGCCCTTTGCTTAACTCAAGGGCCACCGCGATCGGCCCACCGAAGCGCAGATAAAGATCCTGTGCCCACGTCTCGATCGCTTCCGGCTGGCTTGAGATGCAGACGAACTCTCGTGTCCCACCGTCAACTGACTGCACACAGATGTCGTGTTTCGCTGCCGCCCAATCAATACCAACATACGCCGTGTACGCTGTATCCGATAACTGATTCATCGTCCGTCTCCACTGTGATAACTTATGCATTAGGGACGTGCATGCCTGAACTCTGCGAAGGCAATATAGGAGCCGCTCTGAGGCAAGCCCTGAGTATTCGTTAGTGAGTTCAAGCGCGCCTGCGGATTCGAATCTAAAGCAGAAGGCATCGAATGCCAGGGTCAGTTATTCGTGATCCGCAGGTGCATGTCCCGCCTTCACTGACAGATACCTGTCAGCTGCAATCACTATCCAGAAAACGGGACGGACTATCTATATCGGGTCAGGAGCCGTCATTGTAGCTGAATCCTGGCGACCGTCGCCTTACGGCCAAGAGGAGCCGTTCACGTCGTATTAACAGAAATCATCATCGATCGCGCTTCTCGATGTAACGGCGCAGCGCTTTATCGATGTTGAGCGTATCTTCAATTGATGACCACCACTCGGGTGGTCGGCCCCTAATAGCAACTGATAGAGCCAGCGGAACAATAAGCAACGAACCCATAGCACCGAGCACTAGGACGCCTAAGCCGAGCCCCCAACCTCCGCCGGATGCGAAATGAGTGATCCAGCCAATCAGCCCTAACATAAGAAAAACAACAAATACCCAAGCCAGCACTCGTGACCAAGTGGAACTCTTAGCTCGCTCCGTTTCAATGCTCATCGGCCCGATAATCCTCAAATTTGTTGAAACATCCGTCGCGCTAATCGAGTCTATTAAGACTGCGTTGCAGTGATTGCCAACGGCTGCTTTGGGTCATTAGCGG
>DDIP01000232.1 GCA_002338605.1 Proteobacteria bacterium UBA1847
CGCTGTCTCTGTATCTCGCTTTTTTCGGCGACTGAAGGGGGAAACCCGGGTGCGAATTGTAATCCGCAAAGGCCTGGATATTCCGCTGGATGGCGAGCCTGACCCGAATGTTTGCGATGTTTCCAAGGTGAGCTCCGTCGCGGTCCTCGGCAGCGATTTTGTCGGGCTGCGGCCGAAGATGGCGGTATCGATCGGCGATCGGGTGAAACTCGGCGAGGTGCTGTTTACAGACAATGCGAACCCGGGTGTCTCTTTTACCTCGCCTGGCTGTGGCGAAGTCATTCAGATCAATCGCGGCGCACGGCGTGCACTGCAGTCGGTTGTTGTGCGCCTCGACGGGAATGAGGCAATGTCTTTTCCCGAATTTTCTCCCGCCGGATTGTCATCCCTCGATGGCGATACTGTTCGCCAGAATTTGCTGGCGTCGGGGTTGTGGACTGCGTTTCGCACACGACCCTTCAGCCGAATTCCGGCACCAGATTCTTCGCCGGCAGCGATATTTGTAACCGCGATGGATTCCAGTCCGCTGGCGGTTGATCCGGATGCCATTGTGCTTGCCGACGAACTGCACTTTAAGGCCGGACTGCGCATCATCTCGACGCTGACTGACGGTCGCGTGTATATTTGTACCGCACCAAATGCCCGTATGTCCGTCCCGAATGACGGAAACTTCAAACAGGTCGAATTTGACGGTCCACATCCGGCCGGCCTGGTCGGTACACATATTCATTACCTGCACCCGGTCAGCGAATCCCGGACCGTCTGGCACTTGCGATATTTTGACGTCATTGCAATCGGTGAGTTGTTTCTGACAGGCCGCTTGCCGACAGAGCGTGTCATAGCACTCTGCGGTCCGATGGCATTGCGGCCGAGGTTGCTTCGGACTCGCGTGGGTGCGAGTACTTCGGAAATGACGCGCGGCGAAACCCGGGACGGAAAAATGCGGGTCATCAGCGGCTCCGTGCTTTCAGGTCATCGAGCATCCGGTCCGTTGGCGTGGCTCGGTCGCTACCACAGCCAACTTACACTGATTGCCGAGGGCGGAGATCGGGAATTCCTGTCGTGGATGCGACCTGGCAACGACAAGTATTCTGCGCTGCGTGCTTATACAGGCCACCTGCTAAACCGCGGTCGATTCCGGCTCGGAACCTCGCAAAACGGCAGTCCCCGGGCGATGGTACCTATTGGCACATTCGAACGGGTTATGCCGCTTGATATCCTGGCAACACCCTTGTTGAAGGCACTGTTGGTCGAAGATACCGAAAAAGCAAAAGCACTCGGTTGCCTTGAGCTCGATGAGGAAGATCTCGCGTTGTGCACCTTCGTCTGCAGCGGCAAGTACGAGTACGGGCCATTCCTGCGCATGAACCTCGACGAAATCGAGGCTAACGGATGAAGCGAGGTCTTAGAGGGTTCCTGGACAGGCTTGAGCCATTGTTCGCCCGTGGCGGTCGCCTGCAAAAATTCAACGCGATCTACGAGATTGTGGATACCCTGTTTTACTCGCCTCCCGATGTCACTCGCGGTTCTCCGCATGTGCGCGACGCCATCGATCTCAAGCGCGTAATGATCCTCGTTGTATTCGCGGTAACACCCTGCCTGCTCGTCGGTATGTGGAATACCGGTTTTCAATCCAATACAGCGATGGCAATGCTCGGTATCGACGCCGCACCCGGATGGCGTGGCACCATGATTGGGCTTCTGGGTGCAGGTTATGACGCGAGTAGTTTGTACGACAACTTCGTGCACGGCCTTTTGTACTTTCTGCCGATCTACGCGGTCACCATGGCAGCGGGTGGATTCTGGGAGGTGTTGTTTGCCAGTGTGCGAAATCACGAAGTTAACGAGGGATTCTTTGTAACTTCGATGCTGTATGCGCTAATCCTGCCCGCATCGATTCCACTGTGGCAGGTTGCAATTGGCATCAGTTTTGGCGTCGTAATCGGCAAGGAGGTTTTTGGCGGTACCGGCAAGAATTTCCTGAATCCGGCTCTGGTCGGACGTGCGTTCCTGTACTTCGCGTATCCGGTACAAATATCCGGCGACGCAGTGTGGACACCGGTCGACGGATTCAGCGGAGCAACGGCACTCGGCGTTAGCGCCGTCGAAGGACTGCAGGGCGTGCTCGCGAGTGGCTTGACGTATTCGCAGGCGTTTTTTGGTCAGATGCAGGGATCAATCGGTGAAACCTCGACGGCCGCCTGTTTGCTTGGGGCTGCATTGCTGGTCTATTCCGGAATCGCTTCCTGGCGAATTATCGTTGCCGTGTTTATCGGTCTCATCGTTCCGGCGTTGATCTTCGGCAGCATGGAAAGCAGCAACCCGATGTTGGCGATGCCCTGGCACTGGCATATCGCGCTTGGCGGTTTCGCCTTCGGGGCCATCTTCATGGCAACAGACCCGGTCAGTGCACCCGATACGATGGTTGGACACTGGGTTTTCGGCTTGCTTGTTGGTGCCTTGACCTACGTGATTCGTGTTATTAACCCGGCGTTTCCGGAAGGCATCATGCTGGCGATTCTGTTTGGCAATATTTTCGCACCCATCATTGACTACTTCGTAACACTGGCCAACATCCGGCGGCGGGTGAAGCGCAATGCCTGACACGACGATTTCCAGGACCAGCCGCAATCGGGATGGCATTGCCAATAACTTAATTGTGGCGGTGGGTGTCAGCCTGTTCTGTTCGGTACTGGTATCAGCAGCCGCCGTGATACTGAAACCAGAGCAGCAACGAAACGAAGAGCTGTACCGGCAGCGGATCGTGCTTGATGTCGCCGGGATCTACGAAGCAGGCGGCGATATCGAAGCCCAGTTTTCAGCAATCGACACCCGATTGGTCGAATTGCAGACCGGCACCTATGTCAGTGGTATTGACCCGCAAAGCTTTGACGCTCTGGAAGCCCGAAACGATCCGGATGTCAGTATCCGCGTGCCGCCCGAGCTGGATATCGCCGGAATACGGCGCCGCTCGATCTATTCACCCGTTTATCTCGTTCGTGACGGTGACACGCTGACGCAAATTGTACTGCCGGTTTACGGTTCCGGGTTGTGGTCCAGAATGCACGGTTTCCTGTCTCTCGAGCCGGATGGCAACACGATTCGGGGTTTGCAGTTTTACGAACATGGCGAGACACCCGGTCTGGGTGACCAGATCGACAAGCCTGACTGGCGGGCACAGTGGTCCGGCAAACTTCTGACCGACGAAACCGGCCAGCTACGTATTGAGGTCGTGAGAGGAAAAGTGATCGCAGGGGAGGGCGACGAACACCAGGTCGATGGACTGGCTGGGGCGACGCTGACTGGGCGCGGCGTTACGCACCTGTTGCAATACTGGATGGGACCGCATGGTTTCGGCCCCTACCTGCAAAAGATCGCTGAAGGGAATGCAAACAATGGCTGACTATCGCAAAGTGCTCCTGGACCCGTTGGTAGACAACAATCCTGTGACCCTGCAGGTGCTGGGCATATGTTCAGCGCTTGCTGTTACGACATCGCTGCTGCCCGCCTTGCTGATGTGCATGGCGATGACCGGTGTCGCAATGATGTCGAGCGCTGCAATCAGCAGTATTCGAAACTACATACCTAACAACATTCGAATCATCGTACAGATGACAATCATTGCATCGTTCGTCATCGTCGTGGATCAGTTGCTAAAGGCTTATGCCTATGAAACCAGCAAACAGTTGTCGGTGTTCGTTGGTCTGATCATCACAAACTGCATCATTCTCGGACGCGCTGAAGCGTATGCGATGAGGCATGGCGTCGGGATGAGTTTTCTGGATGGGCTCGGCAATGGGCTTGGCTACAGCATTGTCCTGATCATGGTCGCGACGATTCGAGAGTTGTTCGGTGCCGGCAGCCTGCTCGGTTATCCGATACTGCCGCTCGCTGGCGACGGTGGCTGGTACGAAGCCAACGGCCTGATGCTGTTGCCGCCCAGCGCGTTTTTTATTATTGGTCTATTGATCTGGCTCGTCCGCACACTGCGACCCCGGCAAGTTGAAAAGCCAGACTACCAGATCCATGAAGTGCATCGCACCGAGATTTTGTGATGGCGGCTCATTTCAATCTCTTCCTTCAGGCGGCATTTGTCGAAAATCTCGCCCTGACGTTTTTCCTCGGCATGTGCACCTTTCTGGCCGTATCCAAGCAGGTCGAAACTGCGCTGGGCCTGGGCGTTGCGGTAATTGCCGTGCAGACCATTACGGTTCCTGTCAATTACCTGATCGTAACGCACCTGCTTAAAGAGGGTGCACTGGCCTGGGCGGGCCTGCCTGACATTGACTTGAGCTTCCTCGGTCTCGTGATCTATATCGGCGTCATTGCCGCGCTCGTTCAGGTACTGGAGATGGCGCTGGATCGTTACGTGCCAAAGCTCTACAACGCCCTAGGAATCTTTCTGCCACTGATCACGGTCAATTGTGCGATTTTGGGCGGTACGTTGTTCATGGTTGAGCGGCAATACGATTTTTCCCAAAGCGTCGTCTATGGTGTTGGCAGCGGCTTCGGTTGGGCAGTGGCAATTGTCGCGCTGAGCGGCATACGGGAGAAACTGCGCTATAGCGATGTCCCCGACGGGCTGCAGGGTCTGGGTATTACGTTCATTATCGTCGGACTGATGTCGCTTGGTTTTATGGGCCTTTCCGGTATCCAGCTATGAGTATCAGTTCCGCGGTTTTGCTCGAGGTTGGTGCCGGCATGGTGCTGTTTACGGCGATAATCTTGTTGCTGGTGCTGTTGATTCTGGCCGCGAGAAGCAAGCTTGTGGAAACGGGCAGCGTGACCGTTCTCGTCAACAACGATCGCAAGCTCGATGTGCCTGTCGGCAGCAAGCTGCTGCAGGGATTGGCAGAGGAGGGGATTCTCGTCCCGTCGGCCTGCGCTGGCGGTGGAAGTTGCGGGCAGTGCCGCGTCAAGGTGTTGTCGGGAGGTGGCGCCATATTGCCGACCGAAACCTCGCTGATTAACAAGCGCGAAGCTGCGGATCATGTGCGTTTGTCCTGTCAGGTAACTGTCAAGCAGCCGATGAGTGTTCAGGTGCCCGACGAAGTCTTCGGCGTTCAGAAATTTGAATGTGAGGTTGTTTCAAACCGTTCCGTCGCGAGCTTCATCAAGGAGTTGGTATTGCGCCTGCCGGCAGGCGAGACAATGGATTTTCGCGCGGGCGGATACGTGCAGATCGAATGTCCGCCGCACAGTTTGCGGTTCAAGGATTTTGACATTGACGAACGATTTCGCGATGAATGGGACCGCTACAACCTCTGGCGCTATGAATCGCATGTCAAGACAGTGACATCACGTGCCTATTCGATGGCCAACTATCCGCTGGAGAAGGGAATTATCAAGCTCAACGTGCGAATCGCAACGCCACCCCCGGGCTCAGGCGACAAGGTTCCACCGGGAATCATTTCATCGTACATATTTGGCTTGAAACCGGGCGATCATGTTGTCGTGTCGGGTCCATATGGCGAGTTCTTCGCCAGGGAAACAGACAACGAGATGGTGTTTGTCGGCGGTGGCGCCGGAATGGCACCGATGCGTGCGCATATTTTCGACCAGCTTCGTCGGCTGCA
>DDIP01000054.1:0-873 GCA_002338605.1 Proteobacteria bacterium UBA1847
GTCTGATCGTCTGGATCCACGTTCTTGCCGGTATTACCTGGATCGGCCTTCTCTACTATTTTAATTTTGTCCAGGTGCCTGCGCTGGCAGACGCCGCCGCCGATGAAGGCGGACCTGGCGGTGCCGGCATTACGAAGTACGTGGCACCGCGTGCACTCTGGTGGTTCCGATGGGGCGCCGCACTGACCTGGCTGTCCGGTGCCGGTTACCTTGCACACCTGGGTCGATTCCACCATGCCTTCACGCTGGGCATGACCGACGGTGGCGGCTCACAGGACATGGTCATCGGCGTCGGCGCCTGGCTGGGTACGATCATGCTGTTCAACGTCTGGGTGCTGATCTGGCCGAACCAGAAGAAAATACTGGGCATGGTTGAAGCCACCGATGCTGAAGTGGCCAAGGCCCGGGCAGTCGCTTTCGCGGCATCACGCACCAATACGCTGCTGTCAATCCCGATGCTGATGAGCATGGTCGGTTACGGACACGGCGGATTCTTTCTCTAGACCTGGTATCAGGAATTGATTGAGCCCGGCTCTTCAGCCGGGCTTTTCATTTGCGGCATGACACCTAACGACGAACAAATTGCCTCTGTCGGGCCCAGCGTGGCGAACGCCCTCCGCGAAGACGTTGGCAGTGGCGACCTCACTGCATCGCTGATGGACGCCGACACAATCATGGGCGCGTCGATCATCGCACGTGAATCGCTCGTTCTTTGCGGGCAGCTATGGGTCGACGAGGTCTTCGCACAACTCGACAGCAGCGTTGTCATCGACTGGTATGTTGGTGACGGTCAGAGTGCCGATTCCGGCGATGTCATTTGCAAGCTGACCGGCCCTGCCCGGACGTTGCTGACCGGCGAACGCACGGCGCTGA
>DDIP01000054.1:1006-12584 GCA_002338605.1 Proteobacteria bacterium UBA1847
GCAACCGCCACGACAACTGCACGTTATGTCAACGCAATAGCAGGCACTGAGGCCCGCATACTCGATACACGCAAGACGATACCGGGCTTAAGGCTGGCACAGAAATATGCCGTTACCTGTGGCGGCGGCCAGAATCATCGAGTCGGTCTCTATGACGCCATACTTATCAAGGAAAACCATATAAAAAGTGCCGGCAGCATTGGCGCCGCCGTCAAATCGGCACAGCAGCTCGACGCCGGTGTGCTTATCGAAGTCGAGGTTGAGTCTCTGGACGAATTTCGCCAGGCAATCGCGGCCGGCGCCGAACGTATCCTGCTTGACAATTTTTCGCTTGATGACATGCATGAGGCAGTCGCAATCAATCAGGACAGCGGATACCCTGTCGCCAAACTCGAAGCGTCGGGTAATATCACACTGGATTCAATTCGCGACATTGCAAAAACCGGCGTCGACTACATTTCAACCGGTGCGATTACAAAGAACATCGATGCAATCGACCTCTCGATGCTGCTCAGAATCGACTAGGCGACCGCACGAGTGACGCGCTTGGGCTCCGAGACGCCATAACCCTGCGCGTAGTCGATACCCATACCTCGAAGCATGGTTATGATCTCTTCGTTCTCGGCAAACTCGGCAATCGTTTTCTTGCCGGTCAGGTGGCCGATTTCATTAATGGATCGCACCATCTCCCGATCGATTGGATCGTGGAGGATTTCTTTGACGAAGCTGCCATCGATCTTGAGGAAATCGACCGGGAAATGTTTCAGGTAACCAAATGACGACAGGCCGGTACCAAAGTCATCCAGCGCAAACATGCAGCCGAGCTCTTTCAAAGCATTAATGAAACGATTCGCCTGCGAGTAACTCGCAATCGCCGCTGTTTCTGTTATTTCGAAGCAGATCTTCGTGGCATCAATACCGCTCATCTGGAATTGATCAATAACAAACGGCAGAAATTTTTCGTCGCCAAGACTCTGCCCTGACAGATTGATCGAACATAGCGCAAGGCGTTCGCGCTCGTCGGCCTCAGAAACCAGCCAGCGAAATGCTGCACGAATGACCCAGCGATCGATACTCGGCGTAATGCCGTAACGTTCAGCTGCCTCAATAAACAGCCCCGGCGAAATAATGCCGCCGTTTTCGTCGCGCATGCGCAATAGTATTTCATAGTGAGCGCCACTCTCTTCGACCTGCAGTGGCTGAATAGTCTGGCGGAAAAGTTCGAAACGATTCTCCTCCAGGGCATTATTGATACGCGCTGCCCATTGCATTTCACGGCGCCGGCGCATCAGGTCGATATCATTTTCCTGGAAACTGTGGATGCGATTTCGACCTGCCTCTTTGGCAGCTGCGCAGGCGCTGTCGGCGGCGCTTAGCAATGCCGCAACATCTTCGTTATCGGCCGTAATTGGCACAACTCCGATACTGACGCCAAGGCGAAAATTGCGCTCTTCCCAGACAAACTTGTATTCGCCGATCACCATCCGCAGCGTCTCCGCGGTGTTCATCGCTTCTTCCAGGCTGCAGCTTTCAAGCAGTACACCGAACTCGTCGCCGCCGAGTCGTGCGAGTGTGTCGCGCCAGCGAATTTTTGACTTCAGCAGCGCACCGAGCTGACCAAGCAAAGCATCGCCGGCGCTGTGACCACAGGAATCGTTGACTATCTTGAACTGATCGAGGTCGAGGTACAGCAACGCGTAGGACGTTTCGCGCGCGCGTGCACTCTTTAGGGCTCTCTCAAGCCGGTTCTCAAACTCTCGACGATTGACCAGGCCGGTCAGGATATCGTGGCTCGCGTGATAACTGAGACGGCGATTCAGCTCGCGCGACTCACTGACATCATGGAATACCAGCACGCCGCCGGTCACGCTGCCTTTGCCATCGCGAATGGGCGATGCCGTGCTTTCGATATAAAGCTCATTTCCATCGCGGCGAATCAGCAAGGTCGGGCGTACTGACTTGATCGCACGGTCACGCCGAATTGCCACCGCCAGCGGATTTTCCAGCGGCTCGCAGGTTTCTTCGTGAAAACCACGAAATATCTCATCGATCGATCGACCGCTGGCGTCGTCGACTTTCCAGCCTGTAAGGTCTTCTGCGACCGGATTGATGTACTCAACATTGCTGTTGGCATCCGTGGTAATGACACCGTCACCAATCGACTGCAGCGTAATTTGTGCGCTTTCCTTCTCGCGGAACAGGGCATCTTCATAAAGCTTGCGCTCGGTGATGTCGACTTCAACGCCCAGCAATCGCAGCAATCGACCGTTGATGTCGAGCACCGATTTGGCGCGACTTTTCATCCACCGCCAGTCACCGCTTTGATGCTTCATGCGATGCACGGATTCGAAAAACGGCGTTTCGCCTTCCAGGTGCTGTCGCATCTGTGACTGAACCCGGGCGATATCATCCGGATGAACCAGGTGATACCAGTCCAGCATCACGTTTTCCTCTTCCGGGTCATAACCCAGCATGACCTTCCAGCGACGCGATAGATTGATGCGTTTGGTTTCGCCGTCAAAATCCCAGATACCATCGTTTGCCGTCATTGCGACCAGCGTATTGCGCTCCTGGAGTTCATTTAGCAACTCCCGATCGCGGACTCGCTCGAGGCCGACCGACAACGACGATCCGAATAGCTTCATCAACAAATGGAGGTTGGCCTCCCAGCTGTCGACCGCCTGTTCGTTTGCGATGCCGAGGAAACCCGCAATCTCATCCTGTACCGAAAATCCAATGATGAGTGCCGAACCGATGTGCAACTCGCTCAAACGGCCCAGTTCACTGGTCGCAGATTTTGGTCCGCCGAGCGTGTCGGCAACCTCGATAACGCGCAGGTGACCCAAGCGTTTGCAGAGCCACGGCCAATCCTCAAGGTTTTCGCCCTTCAGGACGCCGGGACTGCATTGCGCGAAGCCGTTGCACGACGGAAACACCGTCTCAATCTGGGCGCCGTCATCACTGATCAACGCAACGAAAGCTGCATCGGTACCGGTGGCCTCGGGTAGTTCATCGGCAATGGACTGCAGCTGCTGGCGGTAACCGAGGACATCGAGATTCTGCAGGCCAACCGCGATCTTGGTTTGCAGTGCGTCAACGGCGCCACGCGTACGCTCGCCGGCACGTGGGCGCCGGTGATGGATTCCCGTGGAAGTCTGCGTGTCGGACGGATGTGTCATTACGGGAGGACATTTTGACATGATGTCGAAGGAATACAAGCTAAGTCGCTGTATTTTTTTGCATTATGTGCTGCCACCGCAGCGAACCCGACGGCCGGTTTAAGCGCCCGCGTCAACGAAACCGCATGGCGGACGTTAATGCTCCCAGACGCAACCCATTCGCTCAAGGAGAGACCCATGAATGCCAGCAATTCCTGCCTGCCGCAAGCGTCGGGCCTAAGCAAATTCGCGATCTTCATGACAATGTTCATCACGCTAGCCGTACTCTCGGCCTGTGGCGGTGGCGCCGGGACAGAGGAGATTAATCCTCCGGTCGCTGCAGCCGAATGCGATCCCAATGATGAAAGCACGTATTCCGAGTGCGGCACGGTTCTGATCGCCCTGACCGACGCCGACGGCGACTTTGTAAATTATACGGTTGACGTCCTGTCGCTGACGCTGGAAACAGCAAATGGCCGTGTTGTCCAGACGCTTCCTGGCAAGACCCGAATCAACTTTACCGACTATGTGGACCTGACCGAACTCGTTGCTATCGCATTGATTCCACCGGCAACCTACGTATCCGGCACGATCAGCATCGACTATACGGACTCGGAAGTTTTCGTTGAAGCAGGCGATGAATCCAAGGCGGCCGTTGTGACAGATGCAGACGGCAATGCGCTTACTCAAACTGACCTCAAAATCACGTTGTCGAACCGCGACCGACTGACCGTTGTTCGCGGCCGTTCTGCACTATTGCAGCTCGACTTTGACCTCGAGGCCTCCCACACCGTTGATATCGTTCCAACCCCCGCCACCGCGGCGGCGGAACAGTTCATCGTCGCCGAGGTATCGCCCGTCGATGAGAAGGATATTCGGGTGCGCGGCCCATTGGCCAGCGTCAGCGAAGACGAAATGAGCTACACCGTTGCAGTGCGCCCGTTGCACGATCAGGTCGGCGATTTCGGCCGGATGAAGGTCTTTGTCACTGATGAAACCGAATTTGAAGTCGAAGAGGCAATGTTTGTCGGTGTCGAAGGGCTTCGCGCACTCAGTGCGGCCGGAACCGGCACACCAACGGTCGCATTCGGTACGCTCGCGACCGGCGACCGAAAATTTACAGCGAACATCGTATTGGCGGGTTCCAGTGTTCCAGGTATTGACCGCGACGCCGTTCGGGGCAACGTGATCGCCCGGGATGGCAACTTCCTGACAGTTCGCGGCGCGACAGTTATCAGTTCAGATCGCCGTGCACATTTTCACGATGATGTTGTCGTGGAAGTCGGACCGGAAACCAGGGTTTTCAAAGATGGCTATCGGTTCAGCGACCTTGACGTCGATGCAATCTCTGTCGGCCAACGGGTAACGATTCGCGGTAACAAGGCACAATCCGCCACTGACGCCCTTTCGCCGCAAATTCTTTTCGACGCGACACAGGGTGCTGTGCGGATGCACGTGACGCACCTCGCCGGCATCGTGAATACGGTTATGCCCGGTCAGGCGGACATCACGCTGCATGGCATTGATCGCCGCCGGGTGGAAGTATTCGACTTTGCGGGCACCGGTGCATCGACTGATGTGGACGCCGATCCGGACAACTATGAAATCACGACCGGTGTCTTGCCGCTTGCCAATTTCGCTGCTGGCAAACCGATTGTCGCATGGGGTTTCCCGACGGCTTTCGGTACGGCACCGCCCGACTTCACGGGACGCTCCGTGATCGACTACACCGATGTTCGCAGTTCACTGGGGGTCGGCTGGGGATCAAACGGAAGCACCTCACCCTTCGTCGGAATGAATACCGACGGTCTGGTACTGGATAATCAGAACCCGGACATCGACCAGCGTCATTACATCAAGACAGGGCCACTGCTCATCGACCTGACGTCGCTGGATTCAGACACAACGATCGTGCCGCGATCGACCGGTAGAATGCTCTTCTACATCAAGTCGGCTGACAGCTTGCGCCAGTATTCAATGTTCGAAGACTTTGTGAACGACCTCACTGAAAGTCTCGATGGCGCAACGACTGCACGGTCAATGCACGCTCGTGGTCACTACGAAGCGAGTTCGAATACCCTGACTGCCTACAAGATTGGCGTCTACCTGATCGAGCCCTGATTGCGAGGCAGCCCCCCCTGTACGCACTTGCCTTGATGGCTCTGCCCCGCTGCCGAAAGGTGGCGGGGTTTTTTCGCTACCAGTTCAACGGCGCGACCGCGCCGTCCATGCTCCAGCCCTCGCTGCGAGCGAGTTCTTTCATGTCGGTAATGCGATCTCCGGTATCGGGGTGAGTCGACAGGTAGGCGACAAACCTGAGCATGGAATCATCCTGGATTTCCCAGCGCTCGAACAGGCGCCAGGACTCGGTAACATGGCCGTATTCCGCATTCACGAGTGAAAGTCCAAATGCATCGGCGTTCGATTCCTGGCGACGATTGAATCCACGTAGCGTGATGTCAGCGGCAGTGATACCGATACCCGCAACGTCGTCACCCGTCGTTACCGCGAGAAATAACGACAAAACCACGCCGCGCCCCAGTGCACGCAAGTGATCCCGGTTCTTGAAGTGGCCCAGTTCATGGCCAAGCACGAATGCCAGCTCATTTTCCGACTCGACCTGATCCAGCAACCCTTGCGTTACGATGACCAGGCCACCGGGCAAGGCCATCGCGTTGGCAACGTCCGAATCATCAATTTCAACTCGGAACTGATACGGTGATTCCGGCCAGTGTACGGCGAGGCGGTCGACAAGATGCTGCGTTTCGTTCAGGCGTTCGTCAGTGTGCGCTACCGTAACCAGGTCGTCGGGCAGCCAACCGTCAAAGAGGGCGGCTTCTTTTTCCACCGGCACGAAGTACAGTGCAATTTCAACCAGGAAAATCAGCACCACTGTGATCAGTACAAAGATCGCTGCAAGACCGATGACCAGCGTGCTCGCTTCGACCAGCGGATGCGTCTTGCTGACATTGATGCCTTCCGCCGGCTGCCGCGCGACAAATCTCATTGGGAGCGGCTGAATCGGCTCACAAACTTGACAGCTGTGCCGAAGGCAAGCATTTCAACACCGGCGATGCCCTTGCCGTCGCGGCGAGCGTTTGCCAGTCGGGACGTCTCAAGTCTTACGTTGAATATCGCGTCATAGCCCTGGCTTTTCGCACTTTCGATCATACGCAGCACCGCCTCACGTCGAGCCCGATCCAGCAGTGGCTCGTAAGTCTTGACACGCCCACCGACGAGCCCACGCAGCCAGGCAATCACCCGTTTGAAGTAGTCAAGCGATACAACGATGCTGCCGGTGACCATCTCCGCGCGGTTCACGTTCCACGCTTCCGGCATGGTGTCAAACGTGACCACCGGGAAGCTATGGTTGGCCGCCTCGCGTTCGCGAATACTCTTGAAATGATTCTTTTCCAGCAGGTTGCCAACAAAAAAAGCGAACAGCAATCCGGCTATCGGCAACAGGATGTTCGCAAACATACTGATCAGTTCGAAGCTTGAATCCATGTCATTCGACTTTCACTGCGGTTCCATAGGCAAACAGCTCGGCAGCACCCTGAGCGATTGAACTGGTCGCGAATCGCACGTTTACGACGGCGTTTGCACCCATCGACTGCGCCTGCTGGATCATTCGTTCGGTCGCTTCGGTACGCGAGTCCTGCAGCAACTCGGTGTAGCCCTTAAGCTCCCCGCCAACAATATTCTTGAGGCCAGCCATTATGTCGCGTCCGACATGTTTGGCCCGGACCGTATTGCCCGTCACGACACCGTAAAACTCGACGATACGTCGGCCTGGAATGCTCTCGGTATTACTGATAATCATGGGATCTCCTGGCCCTGTATACCCGAACTCAAGTAATCGATACTATCACTCTTGATGCGGGTCGATCATAGCCTGACGTGCAACCGGAGTTCACAGGAAATACGCATGCCCACACTGCATAAACCGGCAAGTTACCCTATCGCCGAAGAACGAATTAACGTCGTATCGCATGCCATGGGTCTGCTTTTCAGCATTGCGGCCCTGGTCTTGCTGGTGCTCAGGGCAAACGGCGCGATGCAGACGGTCAGCGTTGCGGTCTTTGCCTCCAGCATGATCGCGCTCTATGCATCCTCGACGATTTATCATAATGCAGATAGCGCGGCATTTCGGGCGTGGATGCGAACTGTTGACCACGCGATGATTTACGTACTGATCGCCGGCACCTATACGCCTTTTACGCTCCTCGTATTAAAGAACGCGCTCGGATGGTCACTGTTCGGACTGACCTGGGCGATAGCCGCAACCGGCATCGTTCTGAAGCTTTTCCACACCGGCCGCTACGACAAGTTATCAACAGCGATGTATGTCTTTATGGGCTGGATCATAATCTTCGCGATAAAACCGCTCATTGCCAGTTTGTCGACAGAAGGCCTGACCTGGTTGTTTGCAGGCGGTATCGCCTATACGGTTGGCGCGCTGTTCTACAGCCTGCGCACGGTGCCCTACGGACACGCGATCTTTCATGTCTTTGTCATCGCAGGAAGCACCTGTCATTTCGTTTCCATCTATTTTTTCGTACTGGCGCCCGGCAGTTCCTGAGGCCCACCTTTCGCGAGTGCGTGCCGGCCGTGCTTGAATACGCTCGGGGTATTCCGAATGAAGCCAGGCATCCGCCACGCGCGCAGCTTGTGCAGTTGGCGGGGGGGCATGTCGCTTTTAATCCGGCCCAGCCGCATTAGCTCATGAAATTTGTATAAAAGCTTGTTAAATCATTGATAACTCTATGTTTTCATGTTCTTGTGAGTGGCAGCGGGCTTTGGCAACCGTACAATATAAGTGACCGAATTCATTGACTTAGCCGCTTCGAGGGATATACTGCCCGCAGCTAGAATGATCGGCTGAATTTATGTCCACCATTACGAAGTTCCACAGAGTACCTCGTCCTGATCTTCATAAGTTTCAAGCACATCTCTTGCGTAACCGCCTTCGAGAGAGGGCAACAACTTTTGACTATTTAGGATTAGAAAAATGTCTACAGTAACCGGAACCGTAAAATGGTTTAACGAGGCCAAAGGCTTTGGCTTCATCGAGCAAGAGTCAGGTCCTGACGTATTCGCTCACTTCAGCAACATTCAAGGCAGCGGATTCAAGACGCTGGCCGAAGGCCAGAAAGTCGAGTTCACTGTAACTGACGGCCAGAAAGGTCCTCAGGCAGAGAACATCGTTCCGCTCTAGTAGCGAAACGAAGCTGAACGATCAGGCGAGGTCTTCGGACCTCGCCTTTTTTTATTCCGCTGGGATCCTGGTTGCCTGCCAGGCGACAACCTGCCAATGACCGTCACGGCGCAGGAATGTGCCGGTGTTGAAGTAGTACTCGGCACCGTTCGTCTCGCTGTTCGCTGTCGGCTGGCCCACAAGCTTGAACGCGACGATCGCGGTATCGCCGTAGACCCGGATATCGATGTCGGTGGCCGAGTACACCATAGCCGGAGGCGAGTCCTCTGCATCGACGTCACTAAAGCCGGCCATAATTTCGGGTTTGCCAAATCTCAGGCCTGCCGATGACGTGTAAACCAGGTCGTCGGCCCAGAATGCGACATGAGCAGCCTCCGTATCAGCACCGGCGAGGAATGACTTCAGCATGGCAGTGAGGTCATCGACGTCGGATGCGTAACTCGTCGTGGACAACATACCGGACAAAATCACAAGGCTTGCAAGTCGAACGATGATCTTCATATCGGCTCCTTATTTTCACGTATTCTAGGCGGCTATGGCCGACAACAACAACAACAACTCCGCCGGATTCCTGCTACGGGCGCTTGGCGTTTTCGGATACAGCCGTCGGGCACTGGACCTCGTCTGGACGACCAGTCGCCCACTAACCATCAGCCTGGCGTTGCTCACTCTGGTTGGCGGCGTATTGCCGGCCATCGTTGCCTATATCGGCCAGCTGATCGTTGACGGAGTCGTTGCTGCGACCCAGGCCACTGATCCGGATACGCAGAGAATCCTGTGGCTCGTTGCACTGGAAGCCGGCGTCGTAGTCGCCGTCGCAGCAACGCAGAGAGGAATTTCAGCCAGCCAGTCCCTGTTGCGAGCCCTGCTCGGCCAGCGCGTCAACGTGATGATCCTCGAAAAAGCGATGACACTTGAGCTCGCGCATTTTGAGGACTCGGAGTTCTACGACAAGCTGACGCAAGCCCGCCGTGAGGCCTCGAGTCGGCCGTTAAGCCTGGTTACCAAGACATTCGGCCTCGTCCAGAACCTGATTTCGCTCGCCAGCTACTCGGTACTGTTGTTTGCGTTCTCACCCTGGGCCGTCGTCATCCTTGTTGCTGCCGGTCTGCCATCGTTTTTTGCGGAGGCGAAATTCTCCGGCGATGCGTTTCGACTGTTTCGCTGGCGTTCTCCGGACACCCGCATGCAGCTTTACCTGGAAACCGTCATCGCGCGAGAAGATGGCGTAAAAGAGGTCAAGCTGTTCCAGCTTGGACCGCGTTTGCTGCAGCGCTACCGTGACATCTTTGCGAAGTTGTTTATCGAAGATCGCAAACTGACAATTCGGCGAGACACCTGGGGATTCATTCTCGGTCTGCTCTCGATATCCGCGCTGTACGGAGCGTACGGTTGGATCGTCGTCGCCGCGATCGGAGGCGCCATTACGCTGGGCGCCATGACCATGTACCTGGTGTTGTTCCGTCAGGGTCAATCTGCGGTCGCGGCAATACTGACCTCGGTTAGCGGCATGTACGAAGACAATCTGTATTTGTCCAACCTGTACGAATACCTTGAGCAGCCCGTACCGCATCGACCCGGCGCCGCAATACGCGGTCCGGACCCCGCTCGTGGCCTGGAGTTCGACAATGTGTCGTTTCGCTATGCGGGAGCGGACCAGAATGCACTGACCGGAATCAGCCTGCAGATCAGGCCGGGTGAAAGCCTGGCGCTGGTCGGCGAAAACGGTTCCGGCAAGACAACGCTGATCAAACTTTTGACCCGGCTATATGAACCGACCGAAGGGCGCATACTGCTCGACGGACTGGATCTCCAGGAGTGGGATGTCGAGACCCTGCGCAGTCGAGTCGGGGTTATTTTCCAGGACTTCGGTCGCTACCAGTTTTCGGTCGGCGAGAACATTGGCGCAGGCGATGTACGTCACATCGACGACAAGGCCCGCTGGCAGGCAGCGGCGACGACCGGCCTTGCCGCACCGTTCATCGAGGAAATGCCGGACAGCTACGACACACAACTCGGTCGATGGTTTAAAGGCGGGCGCGAACTGTCTGGAGGCCAATGGCAAAAGATTGCACTATCGCGCGCCTTCATGCGCACCGACGCCGACATCCTGGTCCTCGATGAACCGACTGCCGCCATGGATGCTTCGTCGGAAGCTGAAGTGTTCGAGCACTTTCGTACAGCCAGCAGCAACAAGATGACCATCCTGATATCGCACCGCTTTTCAACCGTTCGAGCAGCCGCTCAAATTGTAGTCATTCACCAGGGCAAGATCCTTGAGCGCGGCAATCACGAAAGCCTGCTGGCCGAGGATGGTCAGTACGCGCACTTGTTCAAACTGCAGGCGCGCGGTTACCAATAATCCACTAGCGAGTCATATTGCTCGCGAGTGACAACACGCGTTCTTCCTGCCGCTCGCTGATGTCGGCGACGTCCTGCAAGTCCTCGTCGTTCAGTCCGAGCGGCCTGGCGTATTCTTCAAGGCTTTCCCGATCCTCCAATTGCACTGTCGAGTTCTCAACGGCCGCAACGCTTGCACGCAGAATGAGTCCCAATCTCGAACTGCACTGGGCATCGCCGAGGGCTCGGCACTGGTAGGCTGCGAGCATCGGTTCGGGCAATGACCATGCCCGGGCGAGCTCCGCTGTCAGGAATCTGTGATCGGTATCGAATGCTTCGGCAAGCAGTCGGGTCAGCGCTCCCGTACCCGGCTCCGCAACGGCTTTGCGCAGCACTTTGTCACTTCGTTGCGGTTCCATGTGCGCCAAAGCCATCAGCCCAAGGTTGAAACAAAGTCCCGTCGTGTAGGCGAGATCACGATCCGCATCGGGCGCGGCGTCATCCATGGCCGCGATTTTTTTGCAACATTCCGCAACCTTCAGTGAATCAACCCAGAATCGCTCGACCTTAAAACCCGGGCAGTCTTTGCTGTTAAATGATTGCTGAATCGCCATTGCGAGGACCAACGACCGGACGGTATCAACACCCAGCACCCGGGAGATTGCCTCGCGTATCTTGTAGAGCGGCTCTGCAAGGCCGAAATAGGCTGAATTGGCAAGTCCCAGCAACTTGGCGCAGATACCCGGATCGCCCTCCACGACCTCGGCGACTTTATCGGCATCGATGAACTCATCACCGAAGCACGTCAGTATCTTCTGTGCTGTCACAGGAAGTGGTGGTAGAACTGCAATCGATTCCGCGA